>JAFVSB010000107.1 GCA_017503945.1 Clostridia bacterium | reverse complement strand
CGTTTGCAGGGCAGGGGTTTGAAACCTGAATTATTTTACAGCTTCTTTAAGAGCTTTACCTACTTTGAAAGCAGGAACTGTTGTTGCAGGAATATCGATTTCTGCACCAGTCTGGGGGTTTTTGCCCTTTCTTGCAGCACGCTTCTTGGTTTCAAAGGAACCGAAACCAACGAGAACAACTTTATCGCCTGCAACGAGTGCATCAGTAACACTGTCAACAAATGCGTTTAAAGCTTTTTCGGCGTCTTTTTTAGATAATTCTGATTTTTCTGCTATTTTAGCAATCAATTCACTTTTGTTCATTTCTACCTACTACCTCCTGAAAATTTTAAGCTATTATCATTATAACAGATAATTCCAATAGTTGCAAGTGAAAAAACCAACAATTTTATAGTCGTTTTGCATAAATTTAAAGAGCTCAAATTGTTGCAAATGCCGAAATGTCTGTGATAACAGCATCACTCTTCACTTTCTTCCAGCAGCATGGGTTCATCAAACATATTGTCTCTCACATATTCGCTGTCATTTTTAAGACACATAATGTACTGAAGCAAAATTACTCCGGCAGAAACAATATTCATTTTCATGCTTCCCATAGAATCGTAATAATCCCACATGTGCAGAATCTTGTTGTATGAAAGAGGGAAGCCGCAAAATACCGAATAGAGCGACACAGCCATCGCTACAAATGACACTATTTCAAAAATCATGGGGCCGTATTCAATGGCACCGGGTTTTCTTGCGGGGATAATGTTGCACTTTATAAAGAGTGCATTCAAAAAATTGACCGCTGCAACCAATGCGAAATAGAACACATAACCAAGAGTTCTATCATAGATGAGAATCCCAATGAACATAAGGTTAAGAAGTATCATGACAAACGCGGAAAGCTTAATAAAAACGCCATAAAATTTTCTGGTCATAAAAAGGCTGTAGAAAACGGTCAAAAGCACTGCAGATACAACCTGCGGCAAAAAAAGATACCAGTCATCATAATAAATTTCACTTTTGTTGTATATGGTGTATACATACATTACCACCTCCACCATAAACTTCAGAGCATATGCAATAACTGCCGAAGTAACAAAGATGTTGCTAAACTTTTTCATTGTACTACCTTCCTATTTTTGATGAAAAACAAGTTTATATAAGTTGATTTACATATACATCATCCAGTGAAATGATGATATCGTTAAGTGGTGTGCCTGTGTTTATATCGAGCCAGATTTCCTCACCGTTTGAAAGAGTTTTGGCTCCTATGTCAGCACTGGCGCATTTTACTATATCAGAAAGAGTTGCAGCACTGCCCTTTTCAATCACGGTAAGCTTCACTCTGAAGGTATAGCCATTTGAAGTCTCCACAGAGAGAGTTGGCGATGAAAGAATTGAAATGCTTATACCCTTTTGTGCACATGATGCACGAAGCTGAGTGAACATGGTGTTGAAAATTCCATCAAAGGGATTGGTCACATCATATGTTTCGGCAGGAGTTTTAACTGCACCTACATATGATTTCTCATACACACGATTTGGTACGCCTGCAACGATGATGCGATAGTCTGCGCTTGTGGCAGGATATGCACCAATATTGGTGTTGAATTTCATATCTTTGGAGAAACTGTGTGCACTTGTACCATCAAAGGTTGTAAACCCTGAAAAGCCGTCAAACTGAAGAAGAAGGGCTGCAAATTCCTTGAGAGTGATGGATTTGTCGGCATCAAGGGTCATGTCAGCTGAAAGAGAGATACCGTTTTGGTAGGCACATTTCAAAAATGCTTCGGCAGGGGTAGTAGATGCACTCACGAGCGCATATGTACTGCCTGATTCGTCAAAGGTTATAGGAGAGTGAGATTTTCTGAGTGTTACAAAGGTAAGAGCAAGTATTGCTTCTTTAACAGTGGCATTTTTTTCAATATACTCAGCATTGTCATTTTCTTCACCAAGATAATAGCGGCAAAGCATGTTGAGAGGCTGGGCATACTGATGTTTGAAACTTGTGGTCGCAGACACACCAGGATAATCTGGTTTGTCATGACCTGAAAGCAAACGGGCCGCCGCCATGGCAAGCTCTCCATTGGTGATGGTGTCAGATTCGGAATATGGCTTGTCTACAACAGCAAAGGCCTCATAGGCAATTTTTAACACTTCGGGTGATACTGCATCATAAAAATTGGTTTTGGCAGTGGAAGCGTTAACCTTGCGCGAACGCACGATGAGTGCTGCAGCTTCTGCTCTTGTGAGAGTGTCGGCAAGGCGGAGGTTGATGTTGTCATCGCCTGTCATGATGCTGTTGGTATATAGCCAGCTGATAGCATCGCGGTTGTCGCTCTGAGTGTTGATGATGGGAGGCGCAGTGATGCCCATAGGGCTGCCTGCCCTTTTCCACAAAAGATTTGCCACTTCGCCTCTGGTGATTGGCTGAGATGGCATGAAGGAGTTATCTTGCACTGCATCAAGACCTGATGTCATGATGTATTCATATGCCCAGTGCGACTGGGGTACATCGGAAAAATCGGCAGGGGCTCTATCGGGACCTTTGCCAATCATCTTAACAAATTCGGCTCTTGTAACTGTGCCGGCAGGGCGGAATGAACCATCTTCAAATCCGTTGATGGTGCCTTCTGCCACAAGCTCATTCACATAGCTTGCAGCCCAGTGACTGTCATCAAAGTCAGTGAACGATGCAGCAAAAGCAGTGAGTGAGGATACAAGAAGAACGAAGCTAAGAATTACTGAAATTATTTTTTTCATAATTATATCTCCTTTGTTTATTTATATGATATAGCAATGACAAAAAATATTTGTTGTTGCGACAAAGATGCTCATGATTCTGTCACTGTGAGCATTGCGATTAATCTCGTAAGCTGTCATTGCGAGGAGCAGTGCGACGAGGAATCTTGTTTTTGAGATTCTTCGCTTCGCTCAGAATGACAAAAAGAAAGAAAAGCCGCAAAATGACATGGAGTAGTGCCAGCATAACATAAACCGCTATCTGCCAAAGATACCTTCTCTGGCCACATGGGCAGCGTCTGCAAGCATATTGCATTTGAGAGAGTATATTGGCACATTTATAAACATTGACTTGATGGTGTCGAGATATGCAAGATGCATGCGCGCATTAAGAGGCGGCATAATCGCTTCAAAAAACAACTTCAATGCCTCCTGAGAAGGGATCTTTTCAATGGTGTTGGTGGCCGAACGGGAAATAAACACGATGCCCTTTAAAGGAACAATTTTATTTGCATTGATGCCCGTGGTACCTGCCCAGGGAGTGCCGCAAAGCTCTACACTGCCGTCATTGGTCAGTCGAATGATGGGAGTATCATCATTGAGGATAACAGCATCGTCAAATTCTGAAAGCCAAAGAGCCGTGTGAGTAGACTTGCCTGTGCCCGACTGTGCCGAAAAAAGCACTCCGCCATCGGAGCAGGCAATTGCCGAAGAATGGAACACAAAGGCAGAGTGCATTGCTGCCACATAGTGCATAGCATTGCCCACCAGATTGTGGTTGAAATGAGTCGGTTCCCAATCATAATCACACGATACATCAAATGACACTATGTCAATATGGCTATAGTCATGATTGAATTTTGTGAGGGCTATTATCTTCCCCTTTTGAGGATCATAGTTGATTATGGCATCGGCGCCATCTACCTTGCAATAATATTTGTCGGCACCTATTCTTTGAAGATTCGCATAATCTGTTTTGATAGTGCGCGAGGTGCGCCTGAGCGAAAAGCTTATGTCAGGTTCAGAGCAAAAATCACTCTCATATGCCGAGAGCCTCTTACAAAAAAAATCATCATTTTTGTTGATGTCAACGCTTATATTAAAATTTGCAATTGAATATTTCTTTAACATAATAATTGTACCTATATAATATAGCTTAGTTAAATATCTGGGTAAAATCACTCTATACGCTCGAGTGGCAAGCTTATCATAAAATTAATTAAAGAAAACCGCTTTATTCAAAAAAAAGGCTGACAGATAAGTCAACCTTTCTTTTGATATATTTAAGTGAATAACAACTCAATTATGCGTTGTTGATTGCAGATGAAGATGTCTTGGTGAGATCATAAACAGTCTCTACATAGTTCTGTGATCCGTTTGCATAATATGTACTTGACAAAGTACCGCCAGTAACAGGTGTGGGGAGAACTGCAATGTTTTCCTTAACAGAAAGTTCAACGACATCTACTGTGGGTTTTACATAAGTTTTCATAATAAATATCTCCTTCCTGTTAATTATTGAATTGCAACGCCATCTGCGTCGTAATACACACCATCAAGCACATAATATGGTGTCACTTCATTTTCGTCAATTGTAATTTCGCCTGCGCCATCAAGTGTGATAGCTACAAATGTAGCATCTTCAGCCAATGACTTATATGCGTGGCCATCATAAATTACACCAACTTCGGTGGGGTTACCAACAACCTTCATAACTGTGGTCACTTTGGTGCCATCAGCAATTTTTGTTACATCACTGATTACAACATCATTTGTGATTTCAGAAGTAGCATACTCCAAACCAACTGAATTAATTGAACCATTTTTAAAAGGTAATTCTACGGAATTGAATCCATAAAGATATTCTTTGCCGTTGCTCACTACTCTATCCATCTGATAGCCATCGTTAGCAACAAAGGCAACGTCGATAACTTCTGTTCCAATATAGTCAAGATCATCATTGGGTTGCATAGTGAAATTAACACCATTGTATGAATCTCGTGCTTCTTTGATGTTGAGTGTGGTTTCGTCAGTCACACCCAAATTATTGCCTGTGATTACCTGAGCCTGAAGCGGATCAGTGCCGATGATTGCTGGATCGGTGCTGATTTTATAGTTGAAGTCAGGGGTACAGCTCTGGAAAATAAACAGTGTGCCGTTGCCATCAACACCTGCACCGCCCTCGCCAGCTTTAACGAGAAGAGTATACTGCTCTGCTGATACTCCGGACACCTGTGTTCTCACAATTGCCACGCCTGCCTGTGCAGGGTTGTACTGTGTTGACGTTGTGATTGTTGCTGCTGCAAAACCTGTCATTGCAGTAGCAAGTACTGCGATAGCAGATACAGCTGCTAATACAGCTTTAATTTTCTGCTTTTCATTTTGACATACATCTCCTTATCTATGTTTTTCGTTATGATTATTTTATCAAAATTAATTATAGATGTCAATAGTTTTCTCCAAAAAAAACATGTAATTTGTGCACAATTTATGATACAATCAATTATACATTTTTCACAAAACTGTGAAATGAACCACCAATTCGTATTTCAAAACTGCACCACTCTACATTTGCGTTATTTTGCCATCTTTTATGGCTATGACGCTGTCGCTGAGGCGAACGGCACAGTCCTTGTGGCTTATTATTATGCAGGTGCGGTCTTTGAGGTTTCTTATGTTGGTGAGCATTTGCTGCTCTGTGACTTCATCGAGAGCCGAGGTTGCCTCATCGAGCAAAAGAATTGGCGCACCTGAGCAGATTGCCCTTGCAACGGCGAGCCTTTGGAGCTGCCCCTCTGAAAGACCTGAGCCACCCTCGCCAAGCACAGTATCAAATCCATCGGCAAGCTCGGATATTACATCATATATGCATGCAGTCTTTGCAGCGGCAATTATGTCACATTCTGCCACAGAGTCATTTAAAAAGCTTATGTTTTCGCGCACAGTGCCCGAGAGCACCATGTTGCCCTGAGGCACATATGCAAAAAGAGGTCTGAGTGATGCATCCGCCTCATAGACCTCGCCGTCATCACACTCAAAGGTTACACTGCCACAAGTTGGCTCCAATATGCCAAGCATGAGCTTCATGAGAGTGCTTTTGCCTATGCCCGAAATGCCCGATATGGTGGTGAGGCTGTTTTTGGCAAGTTTCACAGATGCACCACTAAGAATTTGTTCATTGTCATATGCAAAAGAAACATCATTTACACATATTGATTGCATCTTATTATATATATGAAGATAATCGGGATTATGATATCTTGTTTGTTCGTCGGGAATATCTTCAAGCTCAATAAGCCTTTCTGCCGAAGCGGTCATGGCATATGCCTGAGGCACAACCGAGGCAAGCTCTTTAAACGGAGTTTGCACCTGGCCCACAAGCTGAATGATGGCGGTGAAGGTGCCCACAGTCATGACGCCTGCCGATATCTTATATGCACACCACGCAACTGCGAAGTAGTAGCCTATGGTGAGAGATACAAAGAAGAGAATGTTGGCAAAGATGCTTATGTAACCCCTCTTCATAATTGAGCGAAGATGGTCTTTCTGAAAGCGCTCTGCCATTTTGGCTATGCGCTCGTAGGCACCAAAGGATTTCACAACCAACACATTTTGCAAAGTTTCGAGCATAAACGAATGAGTCTTGCCCTGCTTGTGGAGGCACTCCTTGTGAAGAGGCTTGACGAACTTACTGTAGAGCCTTGCCACTATCATCACAAAAGGACCTATGATGACAAAGATAAGCGCAAAGCTGCGGTCAAGTGCATAAAGAGCCGAAAAACCGAGCACAATGCGCGAAGCAAAGGCGAAAATGTTTGGCACAAGATTCATTACATTGGTTGTGACAATGGAAGTGTCGCCGTTTAGCCTATTCATAAGCTCGCCCGAATGAAGCTTGGAAAGCTCCAGCCACTTTTTGCCTAAAAGAGTGCGGAAGATTTTGCGCTGAAGGCGGTTTTTGAGCTGTGTCTCGGTGTGCAGATGAATGAGAGTGTAGGCAATTTGCAAAGATAGTTGACACACCACCAGCACCGCTATCGAGCGCACCGCCGGCCATATGCTACCTCCGCCCACTGCAGTGTCGAGCAGTTCTTTGGACACAAGAGCAAATCTCACGCTGATGTATGACACCAGAACCGCAAAGACAGCAAGCACTAAAATGCGCCACATTGCAAACTTTGAATTATTAAAAAGCCAGCTTATGGTCTTGTAGCTTTTCTTTTTCATGGTATTACCTCTTAGTTAAGTTTGTTTTGAGATTCTTCGGCTTCGCCTCAGAATGACAAAACAAAAATAGTTATTTTAATCTTTTATATATCCTTGCTATCAGGCGCAGCACCTTGCCAAGGGGGCGACGAAACGAAAAAAAGCATACCCACATGCGCGAATAGAGCCTATACCACAGCAAGTTTGCGTCATATGTTTTGCCCGAGCGCTCAAAGGCTTTCATCTTGCCTATGCAGTTTGCGCGCTCAATGCCATATTCTTTGGCAAGCTCATTGTCGCCAGCAAAAGTGAAGCTGTCACCATGAACGCCCACAATGCGGTGAAGCACATATTTGCCGTTGGCGCGCTTATAGAGCACCACATCATACTTGCAAAACGAGTCTGCCTTTTCGATTATAACACTGTCCATACGATCACGAAGCATAGGATACATGCTCATGCCCGTTACTGTGAGCCTGACACGCTTGCCCTCATCAAGGCTCTGGCATATAAAGGGCGCAATTTCTGTGATGCTTGGCGTTATTTTTTGTGATATCATAGATTACTCCAAAATATTATTTTCTTTGAGTGTAGCCACAAATTCTGCTACATCAGCTTTGAGCTGAGCATCATCGGCGCCTTCATACTCTGCCTTGAGCATGGCCACGAGCTCCTGCTCGCTTCGGTGCTGCGAAAGACAGTTCCACAAAAATGCACCTGTTTCGTTGGTGGTTATCATGAGAGTGAAATCCACCAGATCATCACCCACAGGCACCACCACAAAGCTGCCTGCAATTTCTTTTAAGATAAAGCCTTCTTTGATTTTCATAACTTTATTCCTCTTTTCGTTATATATAATCAGGGATATCGATCCCATTTAATATGCGTTGGCGCTTTCTTGAAGTGCGAACCGTCTTTTTAAGGCTAAGCCTTGCATCATAAAAAGTAAAGGCATTGTGAAGCTCATACAAGCTGAGATACAAAACATCTGACAAAGAGTCAACACTTCCTGCAATCACAAGCGATTGCGAGAGCGAAAGCAAGCGGTCGGTCATTTTGGATATGTGTTCCCGAAAGCGAGCTGCAAAAGCTTTCCAGCCGCTTTTGTTTGCGATGCAATGTGCAAAATCATTTGCTATGCACCTTTGGCAATCTCTTTTGGCATTGATGAAGAAAACAAGGGAGTTGCCATCATAAGACGAAGCAGGAAATTTGCAGGCATCAAGGGCTGCGAGCACATCACGCTCTCTTGGCTCACCACCTGATTTACATACGCCAAGGTCAAAGCGAGATGAAGCAAACCCAAGCTCATCACCCAAAAGCTTCATGAGAGGCGCAATTATATCAACACTGCAAAATACTGAGTTGTGACAGCTAAAAAACGGATGCGCCACCAAAAGAGATGAGCGATGCACCAAGAAATTAAGCATATCGCACACAAGTGATGCTTCCAGCGGCTTGGGTGTATGTGCAAAGAAAACATCGGTAACATTGACACATGGCAGCTTGCAGTTTTCATTATATAAAGGCAACGGCAGCCATGCGCCGTCTGAAAGCTCAGTTTTCAAAACCTCTGCACCGTAGCCCTCGCTATATTGCCATTTGATTTTGCACGCACATGAAAGAGCAAGCTCCTGGATGTGAAGCAAGGTGGCAATGCGCGCAAGACCTGCATAAGGCACCGGAAAAGTGCCGTCACCTTTCACAGAGTGCACAAGCTTAAAATCTCGCGAAACTGCGTAGACCTCATTTTCAGAATCATCGCCGCAAAGCACTGTGACTATTATTTTTTGGCAGTTGCCCGATTCATCTGATGAAGCTGCATAACCAATCATATAAAACCTCTCTTTAGTTTACCATTAAAGCAATTCAAAATCAAGTCATACTTCAAATGCATTTTGGATTACATTTATTTCGTTTACTGCAAAGCCGCCACCTGCAGCTGTGCCATACACTTCGACCACATCAAAGCGAAACTGCGAAAATGACCTGTTTGCCGCCATGAAGCTTCTGGCACCAAGTATCATCTTTTGCCTCTTGGAAAAATTGACCGATTCGTATGCCGAGCCAAAATTTTTGCTTTTGCGCGTTTTGACCTCTACAAAGCAAAGGCAACCGCCATGGGTGGCAATTATGTCAATTTCGGCAAGGTGAGTGCGATAGTTGCGGCAAAGGATGCGATAGCCAAGACTCTCCAAATGCTTTGCGGCGCACTCTTCGCCAAGAGCACCCGAAGCGTTTTTGCCCCTCATTTCACATGCTCCCTCACGCCCTTGAAGGTAAGGCGATGAATGGGACACGGACCGAATTTGGCAATGGCTTCAAGGTGAGCCTTGGTGCCATAGCCTTTGTGAATGGCAAAGCCATATTGCGGATAGAGCTTGTCGGCTTCTATAATATAGCGGTCACGCGCAACCTTGGCAAGAATGGAAGCTGCCGCAATTGAAAAGCTGAGGCTATCACCTTTGACAACAGTCTGATGAGGCACTGTGATGCCTTTGGAACGGTTGCCGTCTATGAGGCAATAGTCGGGGGCAGGATTAAGACCATCTATGGCTCCCTGGAATGCCCTGTAGGTAGCTTCAAGAATGTTTATTTCGTCAATTGTCTTTTCATCGATTGCACAAATGCTATAGGCTCTTGCTTTGGCAATGATTTCATCATAGAGCGCGTCGCGTTTTTTGGCAGTGAGCTTTTTGGAGTCATTTACGCCGTCTATATACACGCCCTCATCAAAAATAACCGCCGCCGCATACACCGCGCCTGCAAGGGGACCTCTGCCCGCCTCATCGACGCCTGCTATGAGTCTATAACCCATGGCGCGACACTCAGTTTCGTATGCAAAAATATCATTATTCATCATTGGTTCTCCTGTTCAGGCTTTTCGAGGGTGATGCATCCAAGCTTTGCTGCGCGAAATTCGTCAAGAAGAATGTGTGCCGCGCGCTCGGTGTCTATTTCGCCGCCTGACACAACAAAGCCGCGTTTTTTGCCAAGAAGCTCGAGCATTTCGTAACCCTCAAGGTCATCGAAGCCTGTCATTTTGTAGCGCTCGGCAAGCGATGAGGGGTAGTTGTCACGCAAAAACACAAGCAAATGGCAGGCAAGCTCTTCGATGTCCATTATCTCATCTTTTACAGCACCGGTGAATGCAAGCCTGAGCCCTACTTCTTCATCGTCAAACTTGGGCCACAAAATGCCCGGGGTGTCGAGAAGCTCGAAATTGTTTTTGAGCCTTATCCATTGCTTGCCCTTGGTAACGCCCGGGCGGTCGCCCGTGATGGTGCTCTTTTTGCCCGAGAGCTTGTTTATAAAAGACGACTTGCCCACATTGGGCACTCCGCACACCATTATTTTGATGCTGCGATTGACTATTCCCTTTGCCTTTTCGCGCTCTATCTTATCAGAAAGGAGCGCCTTGCACTTGTCAAACACAAAGCCAAGGCTCTTGCCCGAGGTGGAGCTTACCGCAGCGGCACTTATGCCCTTAGCTGAAAAATAGCTCTCCCACTCTTTGGTGAGGTTGGGGTCGGCAATGTCGGCTTTGTTGAGCAAAATGAGGTGGGGCTTGTTTCCTACCAGCTCGTCAACCTTGGGATTGCGGCTGCCAAGAGGCAAGCGGGCATCCACAAGCTCTATGACAAGGTCTATAAGCTTTAGATTATCCTGCATCATGCGGATTGCCTTGGTCATGTGACCCGGAAACCATTGTATATTCATAAAAACCTCCTGATTGAATCGAAGTCATAAAACACTTGTAGGGACGCAAGCACATGCGTCCCTACAAATATATATTAATGTATGCTGCCTATCTGGTCAAGGGGCCACCAGCGCAATGATGCCTTGCCTATTACAGAATCAACATGCACCTGACCCACGCGGTTGTAGTCGGTGTCATTGCGGCTGTCATTGCTGTGGTTGCGGTTGTCACCCATAACAAAGATGTGGTCTTTTTTGATGAGCAGCCCTTCTTCGCCGCTATCATCAGTATAGCGCTGAGCACAGTTGATGTTCATGCGGTTATATACCTCATTTGCAATGTAAGGCTCATCGAGAATCTCCCAACTGTCACTGCCGCTTTTTTTGAGGTGCACCTCGCCTGTGGTATCGTCTATCCATATGCGGTCACCCTCGGTGGCAATGACTCTCTTTACATAGGCTATTTCCTCATTGTGCTGAGGATTAAAGATGATGATGTCACCACGCTCGGGGCTATAGCCTATGATGCGCGTAAAAAGGCGCTGATTGTTTTGCAGTGTGGGATACATGGAGCTACCGTCAACCTTGACATTGGTAAACACATATGTTCTGAGCGCAAGTGCGATGCACAAAGCCACACCTATGCACAAAACCCAGCTGAGCACTTCTTTTAAAAAAGCATTGAGCTTGGAGCCCTGTGACCCCTGCTCTTCGGTTTCATTGATATCTGATGGTTCAAAATGTTCACTCATCATAAATTTCCTTTCAAAATCAGAATAGAACAATCGGAAGGTTTATACAAAAACCTTCCGACCTGAAATGCTTATTTCTTTTCTTTAACCTTGGTTGCTTTACCAACTCTGTCACGCAGATAGTAGAGTTTAGCTCTTCTAACTTTACCGCGTCTGGTGATTTCGATTTTCGCAATCTTGGGAGAGTTCACAGGGAAGGTTCTCTCAACGCCTACACCGTAGGAGATACGTCTAACGGTGAAGGTTTCCTGAATACCGCCGTGTTTCTTAGCGATAACTGTGCCTTCAAAAACCTGGATTCTTTCTCTGTTGCCTTCGATGATTTTAACATGAACTTTTACAGTGTCACCAACATTAAAAGCAGGAAGGTCTGTTCTGATCTGATCGCTTGTTAAGCTTTCGATAATGTTCATTTTATTTTCTCCTCTCTTAAAGGCGTTCGTGCGGAAAAGGAAATATACAGCTTTTAAAAAGCCGTGTCCACAGAGGACCACCCATATACGATGTATATAATATCACACATTTTGTGAAAATGCAAGATTTTTTTTCAATTTTGTGAAAAGTTACCTTTTTCTCCTGCGTTTGGGCGGAGGATTGAGTTCACTTTCATAAATATCGGCATTGCGAGCGTACATATCGGGGCGTTTTTCTTTGGTTATGAGAATTGACTCTCGCCTCCTCCACGCGGCAATGCGCGCATGATCGCCCGAAAGAAGCACCTCGGGCACAGTGCGCCCGTGAAACTCTGGCGGTCTTGTGTAGTGAGGATATTCCAAAAGGCCGTCATAGTGGGATTCATCGGTGAAGCTGTCTTCATTGGAAAGCACGCCGTCGATCATTCGGCTCACACAGTCGATGAGCGTCATTGCGGGAATCTCGCCGCCTGTGAGCACATAGTCACCAATGGAGATTTCTTCATCGACTATTTCGTCGATGACTCTTTGGTCGATGCCCTCATAGTGACCGCACAAAATGACGATGTCATCTTTTTGCGAAAGCTCTATGGCCTTTTGCTGAGTGAGCACGCTGCCCTTGGGCGACATGTGAATAACATAAGGCTTAGCTTTCAGCGACTGCACAACGCTTTCATATGCATCATACACAGGCGGAGCCTGCATAACCATGCCTCTGCCGCCGCCATAGGGGGCGTCGTCTACACGGTTGTGTTTGTTGCCGCTAAAGTCACGGATATTCACCAGGTTAAATTTTAATATGCCTTTTTCCTCGGCTCTGCCAAGCATGCTGGAATGAAGCACACCGCCAAACATTTCGGGAAAAAGGGTGAGAATGTGGAAATTCATATCAGTCAAGCAACCCTTCGGGAAGTTCTACGAGCATATATTTTTCAGCGATATTAATTTCTTTGATAACGGATTTGAGGGCAGGCACATAGATGGGCGAGGAGCCTTTGGCTTCTACGGTATACACATCGTTGCTGCCGGTCTGGAAAACATCGGTAATAAAGCCGTAGCTTTGATTTGCATCTTTTACTTCAAGGCCTATTATATCGGCAACAAGATATGTGCCCTCGGGCAGTGAGTCAAAAATGGCTCTATCTACATATAGCACCTTTTGCCTCATGCGGTCAGCTTCTTCCACTGTGTTTATGCCCTTTAACTTGAGGATAACCGATGATTTGTGATATTTGATGCCTGTTATTTTAAAATAGGTGCCGTCATCTGTGTACACTCCGCTTATTTCTTCAAAAAATTCGGGGTAGTCGGTGCGAGGGGTTACCTTTACCTCACCACGAAGACCGTGGGTGTTGACAATCTGACCTATATCTATCATATTATCCATAATATTTCTCCTTGGAAATATAGCTTAAGAGGTTTTAAATCAAACTGATTTAAAACCTCTTAGTAGCCGAAAGAGAGTAATCCGAACCCGCCCAAAAACCAGTATTTTCGGTATTTTTAGGATTGTCGTCCTTGAAAGGCGTCAGCCTTCCTTCGTCCTCCGCACCTAAAACTCCTCAAAAATACTTGGTTTTTGGGTCAAAGAATTTTAAGATTATCAAAAATTGTTATTATCAAGCCAAAAGCGCAGGTAATCCTGACGGATTAGCGAGCATTTTGGTGAGGATAAGGGCAATTTTTGTATCTTAAAATCGGAATTCGGATCATTCTCTTTCGGCTAATGTTATTGTACAATCTCTACAATAACTTTTTTGTTTTCTCTGCTTGCGCAAGCTTTGATTACGGCGCGGATTGACTTTGCAATTCTGCCCTGCTTGCCTATTACTTTGCCCATGTCGGAATCGTTGACATGAAGCTCGAGCACGGTTGAAGAACCACTCTCGGACTCAGTCACATAGACATCATCGGGAAAGTCAACGAGAGATTTTGCAATAAATTCCAATAGTTCTTTCATTTGCTTAGCCTCCCGCTAAATTACTTTATAGCACCGCTGATTTTGAGAATCTCTTTTACAGTGTCTGTGGGCTGTGCACCCTGAGCGAGCCATTTAGCAGCTTTTTCATTGTCTACATTGATTGTAGAGGGGTCTGTAAGAGGATTGTATGTGCCAATCTGTTCAATGAATCTGCCATCTCTGGGATATCTTGAATCAGCAACTACGATTCTGTAGAAAGGAGTTTTCTTAGCACCCATTCTTTTTAAACGAATTTTTACCATTTTAAATTCACCTCCGTATTTTTTCTTAATAAATTTTATCTGAAAAGATTACCAAAGCCGCCTGTGAGGCGCTTCATCTTTTTCGGATTACTGAATTGTTTCATCATTTTTTGCATTTGGTCAAACTGCTTTAGAAACATGTTGACCTCTTGCACCTTGGTGCCGCTGCCGTCGGCAATACGCTTTTTGCGGCTTGAGTTGAGAATTGACGGATTTGCGCGTTCCTTCTTGGTCATTGATGTTATCATAGCTTCGATGCGGCCAAGCTTACGCTCGTCGATATTGGCAGAAGAAAGAGCCTTGGCATCGACTCCCGGCACCATTTTGAGAAGGTCCTGAAGGGGGCCCATCTTTTTCATCTGCTGCATCTGGGCAAGATAATCATCGAGAGTGAACTGCTGCTTTAGTATTTTTTGCTCAAGCTCGGCTGCCTGCTTTTCGTCGAAAGCCTGCTGAGCCTTGTCGATGAGAGAGAGCACATCGCCCATACCAAGGATTCGCGATGCCATGCGGTCGGGATAGAACCAGTCCATATCGGTGAGCTTTTCGCCCTGACCTATGAGCTTGATGGGCTTGCCTGTGACTGCTCTGACCGAAAGTGCTGCACCGCCTCGGGTGTCACCATCGAGCTTGGTGAGGACTATGCCCGTAACATCGAGCTTTTCATCGAATGCCGATGCCACATTGACTGCGTCCTGACCTGTCATTGCGTCAAGCACAAGCAAAATTTCGGCAGGGTTGACGCTTTGTTTGATATTAAGCAGTTCGTCCATGAGCTCTTCGTTGAGATGAAGACGACCTGCGGTGTCTATGATTACAACATCATTGCCGTGGCGCTTTGCATGCTCCACACACTGCGAGGCAATGTGCACGGCATCGTTGGAATCGTCTATGGAAAAAACGGGAATATCGAGCTGCTGACCTACCACCTGCAGCTGCTTTCTGGCAGCGGGGCGATACACATCGCACGCGGCAAGAAGCGGGCGCTTGCCCTGCTTTTTTAAAAGGCCGCCTATCTTGGCAGATGTGGTGGTCTTACCTGCACCCTGCAAGCCGACCATCATTATGATGGTGGGTGATTTGGAAGAGAAGTTGATTTTTTTGGCTTCGCTTCCCATGAGGGCAGTGAGCTCTTCGTTAACTATCTTGATGACCTGCTGACCCGGGGTAAGGCTTTCGAGCACTCCTGTGCCCAGTGCCTTTTCGGAAACGGAGCTTATAAAGTCTTTTACAACCTTGAAGTTGACATCGGCCTCGAGCAGAGCGAGCTTGACTTCGCGCATGGCCGCTTTGAGGTCTGCTTCGTTGATTTTGCCTTTGCCTCTGAGTTTTTTGAAGGTCTGCTGGAGTTTGTCTGCAAGATTTTCAAAAGCCATAGCGCTGCTCCTTTCTGTATTTCAGAATTATATTTTACTGCGAATGTCAGCAAGTGCACTGTACACTCTTTCATCTGTGACCGACTCGGATTTGAGGATTTGCTCTATTGAATCAAGCGAGCGCGATATCTCCACGAATCTGTCCATAAGGCAGAGCCTTGATTCAAGAGAGAGAATTTCTTTTTCGCCGCGGCGGATGTTGTCATACACACCTTGGCGCGTGATGCCCACGGTGGCGGCTATTTCTGAAAGAGACATATCTTCCTGATAATACATCTCGAGAATTTCGCGCTGCTTATCACCAAAAAGATTGCCATAAAAATCGAGAAGGTATGCAACCTGCAAATTTTTCATCGGCTTTCCTCCTTTGGCGGCAGTGTAAAGCAAATCACTTTACACACATATGATAATATATTTTGTATGCTTTGTCAACAAAAAAATATGAAAAAAACAAAGATAAAGCACTTTGGTTAAAAAATTGCTTTATCTTTGAACTTTTTTGGTTATTTTTGTGCTATAACTTAAAGCGTTTATCGGAGAAAGCCTCTGCAGCCGCAGGCAAAGCCTAACTTTTGGAGTGTTTTTCGATGAAACTTAGAGCATATGTCGGAGAAAGTCTCTGCAGCCGCAGGCGAAGCCCAACTTTCGAAGATATATGCTCTAAGTTGGAATTCACTCTTATCATTCAAATAGTGCCTTTGCAAAATCAGCGGGTGCAAAATCCTGCAGATCGTCTATGCCCTCGCCCACCCCCACGAGCTTTACGGGAATGTTTTGCTCATGCGAAATGGCAAGCACAATGCCGCCCTTGGCACTGCCGTCGAGCTTGGTGAGAATGAGACCGCTGATGGAGGCAGCCTCGGAGAACAGCTTTGCCTGATTGACCGCATTCTGACCTGTGGTGGCATCGAGCACGAGTAGGGTTTCTATCGATGAATCTGGAAGCTCGCGCTCAATGATGCGCGATATCTTGGCAAGCTCATCCATGAGGTTTTTCTTGTTGTGGAGTCTGCCTGCGGTGTCTAAAATTATGACATCCGAGCCGCGCGATTTGGCGGCTGCTATGGTGTCAAACACAACCGACGCGGGGTCGGAGCCTTCCTGATGCTTCACTATTTCAACACCTGAACGGTCTGCCCATATCTGGAGCTGGTCGATTGCCGCGGCACGGAAGGTGTCGGCAGCGCCGAGGATAACCTTTTTGCCATTATGTGTGTAGCGTGAGGCAAGCTTGCCAATTGATGTGGTCTTGCCAACACCGTTTACGCCAATGACCATTATGACCGATGGCTTTGTGGAGGTGTTGATGGTGTTGTCATTTTTGCAAAGAAGCTCTGACACTATCTCTTCAATGGCACCTTTGACCTGTTCGGTCTCGGTGATTTTGTTTTCTTTGACCTTTTTGCGAAGCTCACCTATGATGTAGAGCGATGTGTCAACACCCACATCTGCCATGATGAGAGCTTCTTCGAGCTCTTCAAAAAGCTCTTCGTCTACCTTTTTGAACACAGAGAGCACATTGTCGAGCTTGGAATTGAAAGAGTCGCGTGTTTTGGAAAGCCCATCTTTGAGCTTGGCAAAAAAGCCTTTTTTGCCTGCTTCACCAGCCTGCTCTTCACTCTCAGATAATTGGTCTTGCGGCTCTGTCATTTCTATGGGTGCCGGCGTATCGGCACATTCATCGATGACATCTTGTGCAGTTTCCTGCACTTGGTCTGTTACTTCGTCTGTGTGAACATCGGAGTCTTCTTTGCCAAAACCAAAAAATTTGCCAAATTTATTTTTGAGTGCCATTAGTTATATTCCTCCAAATCTTCAAACTTAAGCTTGAGCAGCTTAGATACACCCTTTTCCTGCATGGTGACACCATACATGATGTCAGCAGATTCCATAGTGCCTCTACGGTGAGTCACCACTATGAACTGAGTTTTGCGGCTGTATTTTTTGATGTAGTCAGCAAAACGATATACATTGTTATCATCAAGGGCTGCTTCGACCTCGTCGAGTATGCAAAAAGGTGTGGGGCGCACTTCGAGCACAGAAAACAGGAGCGCAATGGCTGAAAGCGCACGCTCGCCGCCCGAGAGAGCCATCATGTTTTGCAGCTTTTTGCCCGGAGGCTGCACCTCTATGTCGATGCCGCTTTCAAGAACATTGTCGGGATCGGTGAGCGAGAGTATGCCCGTGCCGCCGCCGAAGAGCGCCTTGAACACTATGTCAAACTGATTGCGAATAATCTCAAAGCTCTCCTTGAACTGGCGCACCATTATGGTCTGCATTTCTTTGATGATGCCTTCAAGCTTTTTCTTGGTTTCGTCAAGATCGGCTTTTTGAGATGAGAGGAAATCAAAGCGTTCTTTGACTTCTTTGTATTGCTCAATAGAGTCGATGTTGATGTTGCCAAGAGCCTTTATCTGAGCGCGCAGTGATGCGGCTTCTTTTTGAGAAGCAACCATGTTAAAATCGTCGCGCTTGTACTGGAGTGCTGCATTGTAGGTGAGCTCATATTCATCCCAGAGCTTAGTTGTCACATGCTCTACTTCCATTTCGAGCTTGGAGTTTTGGTTTTCAATGCGCGACACTTCAAGCTGCAGCACATATATGGCCTCGTTTTGCTCTTTGAGCTGCTTTTGAGCCTCTACAAGTTTTTTTGATGCAAGGTCATAGGCCTGGGTGTTTTCGCCGATAATTTTTGTGAGCTCTTCGCTATTGGATGCTGCCTGACTAATCTCTTGCTCTATTGCCTTAATCTGAGATGTGATGGCATCATTTTCGGCAAGGAAATTTGATT
>JAFVSB010000106.1 GCA_017503945.1 Clostridia bacterium | reverse complement strand
GGCGATGACGCAGAGGACACACCCGTACCCATACCGAACACGGAAGTTAAGCTCTGTAGTGCCGATGATACTTGGCTGGTGACGGCCCGGGAAAGTAGGAAGCTGCCGGGGTATTAGAAAAACCTGTTGACGATTGTGTCAACAGGTTTTTTGTGTTGTAAATGTTGAGTTTGTATGATATAATTGACACATACAGAATTTTATTTCATAAAATTCTTAAGAGCTGACGCTCTTTTCTGCTCTTTCGAGCACTGTGTCAATTGACGGCGTCGCAAAAATGCCCTTGCAAGCAAGCATTTTTACTCCTGGTAAAATGATTTTGCGGCATCTAAAATGTTTACAAATTCTATAATGATTTCAGATAAAGCTTAACATTAAAATGAAAGGAGAGTAAGTATCATGGCACTTCATATTTTAGATGAGGCCAATCGTTGTCTTCAATGTAAAAAGCCGGCATGCCAGCAAGGGTGCCCCATAGGCACACCTATTGCCCAAATTATTAAACTTTTAAAAAACAATAAGCTCGACGAAGCCGGAAAGATACTCTTTGAAAACAATCCTCTCACCACCGTTTGCAGTTTGGTGTGCAATCACGAGAAACAATGCGAAGGCAATTGTGTGTTGAGCAAAAAGGGAGCACCGGTTCATTTTTCTGCAATTGAGCACTATATATCCAGCACATATGCTCCAAAAATGGTCAATGGTCCCGTAAAGTCAAATGGCCAAAAAGTTGCAATTGTAGGCTCAGGCCCGGCAGGACTCACTATAGCAATCATTCTTGCCCGTTATGGCTATCAAATAACAATTTTTGAAAGCAAAGATAAAATAGGCGGCGTTTTGCGCCATGGTATTCCGGAATTTCGTCTGCCAAAAAGTGTGCTGGATGATCTTCAGTACCGTCACATAGAGCTTAAAGGAATAAAAATCCGACCGAACATCCGTATTGGTGATGCTATCGGTGTGGACGATTTGTTCAGAGATGGATACAAAGCCATCTTTATAGGCACGGGAGTGTGGCGCCCGAATGTTTTACATATTAAAGGAGAAACTTTTGGGAATGTGCACTTTGCCATAAATTATCTCAACAATCCAAGCGTGTATAAGTTGGGAGAAAGAGTCACTATCATCGGAGCAGGTAATGCAGCCATAGATGTTGCTCGAACAGCACTGCGCAGCGGCAGTCGATATGTAACATGTTTTTCTCTTAACAAAAAGGTTGCAGCAAGCGATTATGAATACAATTATGCAAAAATCGAGGGTGTGGATTTTCAATACAATTGCAAACCGATTGAGATTTTGGATGATGGAGTAATTTTCCAGGATGTCATAGAGCATGATGACGGAACGATTGAAAGTGTAGAAGGCAGCAATCGATTTTATCCATCTGATTCTGTTATTATTGCTATAAGTCAAGGGCCGAGAAATGTTATAGTTTCTACTACAACAGGCCTTGAAGCAAACCAAAAAGGTCTTTTGGTAGCAGATGAATATGGCAATACAAGCCGACCGGGAATATTTGCATCTGGCGATGTGGTAAATGGTGCACGAACAGTTGTTGATGCTGTTGCTCACAGCAAAATTGTGGCTGAAACTATGCACAAATATATTCAGAGTTTGGAAAGTGGCAACTGAATCGCCCGCTGATTTTACTGTTTGACATACAAGCGGAAGCCTTGAAAGCAGCGTTTTTTGCCGGGAGCTTTTGCTACAATTAGCATAAAGATAGTGAGGTATACAAGAATGGAAAATCTACTCAAAAAAATTAATGAACTTGCCAAAAAATCAAGAGAAGAGGGCCTTAGTGATGAAGAAAAAGCACAGCAGGCAATCCTTAGGCAGGAGTATATAAAAAAATTCCGTCAGGGAATGGAAATACACTCAGCAATGTTTATATAATGGATGAAAATGGCAACAAAAGAAAGATTGAAAAGAAAAAATAAAGCACAAATTTGGGAATGATAATAAATGAAAAAATTTTCGGGCATTCTTCTTTGCACTGATCTTGACGGCACCTTGCTCACAGAAGACAAGTCGATTTCAAAGCAAAACATTGAAGCCATAGAGTATTTTAAGTCGCGCGGAGGGCTTTTTTCGTTTATCACAGGCCGCATGCCATGCTTTGTGGCCGACATCTGCACCACAGTCACCCCCAATTGCCCATTTGGCTGCATAAACGGCGGAGGGATATATGACTATCAGAAACGGGAATATATATGGTCTGTGACTTTGCCGGACTGTGTGCTTGAGCTTGTGGAGTGTGCTTACAAAAATTTTCCTCAAACAGGAATTCAGATAAATACTCTTGACAACATATATTCCTCTAATGATAATGATGCGATGGAAAGGTTTCGAAAAAGAACTAACCTTAAGAAAAACCCATGCCACTATAATAACATACAACAACCAATAGCCAAAGTGCTCTTTTGTGATGAAAACGAGGAAAATATCAATCGTTTGATACACCTTCTCAGCAGCCATCCTTTGGCTGAGAGCTTTGGTTTCATACGCTCTGAAAAAACACTGTATGAAATCCTGCCCAAGGGCATTAGCAAGGGCACGGCTCTTTTGAAGCTGGCAGAGCATCTGGGAGTTGACATGAATAAAACTGTTGCCGTTGGCGACTATGACAATGATGTTGAGATGCTGCTTGCAGCAAAAGTGGGTGTGGCGGTGGCAAATGCCAGCCCCGCCGCAAAGCAAGCGGCGGATTTTGTGACTGTGAGCAATCGTGAGCATGCGATTGCAGCCGTGATTGATGCTATTGACAAAGGCAGCTTGTTGGCACACGCCCAAAGCTTGTGATTGTAATGCACCTGAATATATAAAAAAGGAGAGAGAAACATGAAAAAAACCGTTAAGGATGTATTGGCAATAATCAAAGAGAAAGATATTAAAATGGTGGATTTTAAGATGGTGGATATCAACGGCCAGTTCCGCCATGTGACAATTCCTGCAAAAAACTTTTCGGAAAAGACTATGCAAAACGGCATTGGGTTTGATGCCTCCAACTATGGATATGCCATGGTTGAAAAAAGTGACATGGTGTTCATTCCCGACCCCGACACTGCAGTGATTGACCCGTTTTGTGAAATCCCCACATTATCAATGACAGGCAACGCCATGATAATTGACTACCCCGAAAACAGACCTCTTGCTCACTACCCCCGCAACATTGTGCTTGCAGCAGAAAAATATCTTAAAGATAGCGGCATTGCCGACACAATGCTGATTTTGCCTGAGTTTGAATTTTATCTGTTTGACAATGTGGGCTGGGAGGTAAAGCCAGAGAGCATAGGTCTTTCGATTGATGCAGCTCAGGCGCACTGGAACAGTGGCTGCGAGGGGCTTGGCAATGTGGTTGCAAAGCAGAAGAATTATCATATTGCAAAGCCATTTGATGTGTCATATGAAGCCCGAAGCGAGATGTGCATGCTCATTGATGAAGCAGGCATAGCTCTTAACTATCATCACCCCGAGGTTGGCGCGGGCGGTCAGTTTGAAATTGAGCCCGAGCTTGGTCAGATGTCGAAGATGGCAGATGCCACCATGATGATAAAATACATTATCCATAACACCGCCAGAAAGCACGGCCTTTCTGCCACATTTATGCCAAAGCCCGTCATGGGTGAGGCCGGCAGCGGAATGCATGTGCACATGCTTCTTCTTAAAGATGGCGAGCCGGTGTTCTCTGATGATAACGGCTACTCCAACCTCAGCAAAGAAGCTCACTACTTTATGGGCGGACTTTTGAAGCATATTGCGTCGCTATGTGCGCTCACAAACCCAAGCACCAACTCGTTTAAGCGTCTGGTGCCCGGCTTTGAAGCTCCGGTTACCGTTGGCTATGCCACATCAAACCGCAGCGCGGTTATCCGTATTCCTGCATATGCCAAAGCTCCCGAGCTGCGCAGGTTTGAACTCAGAAACCCCGATGCCACATGCAATCCGTATTTTTGCTATGCAGCAATCCTGATGGCAGGCATCGACGGCATCAAAAACAAAATCGACCCCCACGAAAACGGCTGGGGACCATATGATATGAATCTTTTCCATCTTCCCGAAGAAGAAAAAGCCAAACTCAAGCATTTGCCCACATCGTTGGATGAAGCGCTCGACGCTCTTGAGACAGACCATGATTATCTCACTGCAGGCGGAGTATTCCCCGAGGAACTAATCAAAAACTTCATCGCGTCCAAAAGAAGTGAGGTGCGCGAGCTTGCAGCTATTCCTCACCCTGCAGAGTTTGACAAATACTATAATCTGTAATTTTCAGGAGGTGATTTGATGATAAAACCGCTTTCGCAAAAGGCTTTGCAAATAATAACCAAAATGCAGCAAAATGAGCTCACTGAGAGCTTCATATATTATGAAATAGCCAAATTTGCTAAAGGAGAGGAAAACAAAAAGACTCTCGTTCGCCTTGGTGATGAAGAAAGGGCACACTATGAAATATGGAAAAAGTATACAGGCATTGAAATGAAGCCCCAAAAGCTTAAAATCTTAAAATACAAGCTCCTTGCCCGTGTGCTTGGCTTTACCTTTGCTGTGAAGCTTATGGAAAACGGCGAAGAAGGCTCACAAAAAGAATATGAGCTTCTTGCCTCCGAGGTGGAAGAAAGTGCAAAGATAAGAGCCGAAGAAGAAGAGCACGAGGCGGCTCTCCTTGCCATGCTTGATGAAGAAAGGCTGCAGTATGTGGGCAGCATGGTGCTTGGCATGAATGATGCTCTTGTAGAGCTCACAGGTTCACTGGCAGGTTTCACCTTTGCCATGCAAAACACCCGCCTTGTTGCCTTGTCGGGTCTTATACTTGGCATTTCGGCAACTTTTTCAATGGCATCGAGTGAATTTCTCTCTGCCCGAAGCGAGGGCAGAAGTGATGCTCTCAGGTCATGCTGCTACACAGGCATTGCATATCTTATAACGGTAGCACTTTTAATAACACCGTATCTTCTTATTGACAATAATGGCTACATGGGTGCTCTTTGTGCCATGATTGGTATGGTGATACTCATTATTGCAGGCTTTACATATTACATATCGGTAGCACAGGGTGAAAAATTTAAACCCAAATTTTTGGAAATGACGCTCATCAGTGTGGGAGTGGCAGTGATATCATTCTTTGTGGGAATAATTGCAAAGAAATTTTTGGGTGTTGACATATAAGAGTTGCCATTGTTTAATTTGACATAATTTTGGTGTTGTGATATAATACCACATGGTTGTATTTTAATGATTACACAGCTTTATCTGCAAGTTGACCAACAGGAGGAATATATATGCATGCGATAGAGAAAATTTTAGCTAAAAATAGCGGAAGAAAGGAAGTTTGTACCGGAGAGATTGTCACAGCAAAGGTTGATTTTGCTGAAATCAACGACCTGTATTTGCAAACGGTTTATTCCTTCTATGAAATGGGTGGAGAAAAGGTGTGGGACAACACCCGCTGTGCCTTTGTTTTTGATCACTACACACCTTGCCCCGATATAAAGAGTGCATCGAATCACAGGGAAATGCGTGAGTTTGCAAAACTAAACAATTTGAAATATCATTTTGACACAAACTGCGGTGTATGCCATCAGGTAATGCCGGAAGCAGGTGTCATCTATCCCGGAATGATTGTAGTAGCTACCGATAGCCACACTACAACTCATGGTGCTTTTGGTGCAATGGGCACAGGCTGTGGTGCTACTGACATGGCAACTATCCTGATGACGGGCGAGCTTTGGTTCCGTGTGCCGGAAATTATACAAGTGCGTCTGGAAGGGGAGGCTCCCAAGGGAGTGTATCCAAAGGATGTGGTACTGCATGTGCTTGGAAAAATCCGTGCAGATGGGGCTGTATACAAAGCCATCGATTTTACAGGCAGCTATGTGGATTCGCTTAATGTGGCGGGCCGTATGACTATATGTAACATGGCTGTGGAGATGGGTGCGAAAACAGCCTACATGCAGCCTAATGAGGATGTGCTGGAATATGTAGCCAAGAGAGCAGTGCGCCCATATGAAGTTCAGTATACCGATCCCGACTATGAATACGCACAGAGCTATGTTTTTGATGTCAGCACAATGGAACCGGCATTGTCGTGTCCGCACTCTGTGGAAAATGTGAAGCCTCTTTGCGAGGTGATAGAAAAAAATGAAATCAAGCTGGATCAGGGTTATATCGGTTCATGCACAGGCGGCAGAACTGAAGATCTTGCAATTGCTGCCAAAATTCTGAAAGGAAAACACATTCCTGCCTATACGCGCCTTGTGATTGTACCTGCATCCAGAGAAGTGATGCAGGAATGCATCGCAAAAGGTTATATTCAGGATTTGGTAGATGCAGGTGCTACGATTACCACCCCCGGTTGTGGCGCATGCTTAGGTGCTCATGAAGGTGTCATAGCGCCGGGTGAAGTGTGCATTACCAGTACAAACCGTAATTTCCCGGGGCGCATGGGCAGCACAGAGGCGCAGATATATCTTGCCAGCCCGGCTGCTGTTGCAGCAAGTATTCTCAATGGTCATATCGTTGACCCAAGACCTTATCTGGATTGAGAAGCTCGGCGGTTTGCCATAAGACATAACAAATACAATATGTGAGGTATTAGATATCACCCAAAAGGAGAGATGCTGTTTTGAATACAAAAATCACCGGAAAAATCATTGTAGTAGGTGACAATATTGACACCGATCAGATATATCCCGGCCGCTTTTTGGCAATCACTGATCCAAAAGAAATCGGTTCACACTGCCTTTGCGGTGTCAGTGAAGACATTGCCCCTTCATTTCCGAAGGGTTAATTGTTGTTGCCGGACGCAATTTTGGCTGTGGCTCGAGCCGCGAACATGCTCCGATTGCTTTGCTCAATATGGGAGCTTCAGCTGTGATAGCCGATTCTTTTGCCCGTATTTTCTTCCGCAATGCTGTGAATCTGGGTCTTTTGCCGATTATTTGCAAGGGAATCAGCAGCAAAGTAAAAGACGGTCAGACGCTTACGCTCGACCTTGAGGCAGGTTCTGTAGTTATAGAGGAAACCGGAGAAGCTCTGCCCTGTGAAAGGCTGGGCGCTCAGGCAATGAAGATTTTGGAGGCCGGAGGCATCAAGAACATGATGCGCGAAAGATTCAAAAAGAAGTAAGGCACAGACTGATAGGATAATTTCATTTACGAAAGGAATGTGTAATACTGTGTATAAATTAATCACTTTTGACATGTATACTGCACTGCTTGACATTTTCACAAGCGCGGTACCGTTGGTAAAAGATGTAATGCCGCAATGGTCTGACGAAGAATGCGAAAAATACTTTACCCGTTGGCGCTCAGAGCAGTGGCTGTATATGCTGCTTAGCGGATGCACAAAAAATGGATTCGTTTCTTATGAAGATATCACCAAAAGAGCACAGGACTATACGGAGTTTAAGCTCAACATGCATCCCACACCAGAACAGAAAGAAGAATTATTCCATCATGTATGGAAAAATTTCAAGGTGTGGCCTGAGACTAAAGAGGTCATAGACGAATTGAAAAACAGAGGCTACCTTGTAGCGATGTTGTCTAATGGTGACTATAATATGCTGGCACCTTTGCAGGATGCAAATAACATCAAGTTTGATTACATATTATCTGCCGATATGGCAAGATGCCACAAACCTGGGCCGGATATTTACTATCTTCCTATTACAGAGCTTGGCATAGGCAAACAGGAATTTTTGCATGTTTGCGGCTCTGCAAACGATCTTATGGGAGCAGTTAGCGCAGGCATCAATGTGGCTTGGCACAATCGCAAGCAGGACAGAACCTATGATCCTAATATCAAGCCGATTTTTGAAACAAAGGATTTGTACGGTCTTCTTGATTACCTTCCTCCTGTCAGATAGCGTTTAGCTTTTATAATAAGGATCACACTAAGTGTGGTTCTTATTTTTTTACAACAGGTTCGAAGAATTATAAGATTTATCAAAGGGGAGAATCTCTCCCCTTTGTAACCCCTCTTTGCCGCTGAGTTTTGAAAGCGATTTTTTGAAAAAATCCATGCACGCAGCGACGCACAAAAATCATTTGTGCCGCTGCTTTTGCCGTCTGCAATATATGGTATCGTTCATATGCAGCCGGCAAAGCATTGTAAATTTTTTCAAAAAATTTATTCACTTTCAAAACAATGCGGCGGTTTGGTAAGTGTTAACGAGCTTTTCAAGTGTATAGATTTGCTCAAATTAACACCCAGGCGAAATGTCCCCCTTTGATAAACCGATAAACAATAATTTATCTTAAAATTAAATCTTGAATTCGAACAATACCCCGACGGATTCCCTTTTCGGTGTGAATACATCAAAACCTGTATGATGTGTTTCAAAGTTATTGATTTTTTAAAAGAAATGTAGTATAATTCAAATAATAAGAGCTTGTGATATTTGCAAGTATTTTATACGAAAGGAAATAATAAAATGAAAAAATTTGTAAGCATCCTCACAGTTGTAGCAATGCTTGCTTCCTGCACAATTGTATCCTTTGCAGATGAAGCGGCAAACGCCCCCCTTCTCATCAGCCCATCACCCAAAGCAGGAGTTGTATACACAGACCTTAGCCAGGACGACTGGGCATATGATTCAATTGTTGCTCTCACCAAAGCAGGTGTCATTTCAGGTGATGCAGACCAAAAGCTTCGCCCTTCTGATGCAGTGACAAGAGCTGAGCTTGCAAAGATAGTTCTTGGTGCACGAGGCTATGAAATTGACAGTGCTGCAACGCTTGCTGCTACAGATGCAGGCGATGTTGCTGATTGGGCAAAGGGATATGTTGCCACAGCAATGGCAAAAGGAATCATAAAGGGCTATGAAGATGGCAGCGTTCAACCCGGCAAAGCTGTAACCAGAGCAGAGCTTGCAGTTGTTATTGTGAGATCTATTCCTGCAACCAGCAACGACAGCCCCAGTGGTTTTACCGATGTAAGTGCTGATGCATGGTACGCGCAGGATTTAGAGTGTGCAAGGGCGCTTGAAATTGTTGGAGGTTATGAAGATGGCTCCTTCAGGGGAGAAAATCTTGTTACAAGAAGAGAAGCTTTTGCAATGGTAAGCAGAATGATGGATTTCATTGCAAAAGTTGAGCAGCAGTAATATCACATAAAAACAGACCTTTGGATATTTCCAAAGGTCTATTTTTGTGCCAAAATATTATTCTCCAAAATCAATGGTTTTCCACATTTTTTTATGTTTTATCAACATGTTTTTCCACATAAAAAGTCCAATATTTTTGGACTCTCTCTTTGCAAATTGGACAAAAAATCCAACAACGACAAAATATGACAATTAAGATTGGGCAATAAAACAAAATACGATACACAAAAAGCTTGGTTTTTGCATCTATGTGACATATTTTGGCAGGAGAAACAAAATATGCTTGTTTGCTGCAGAATGTGAGATTTTAATCCTTTTACACCGCGGGCAAAAAGAAAAATGAAAAACAGGAGATGATTATTTTGAAGAGCAAAATCAGAGTGCTTATTGCAGATGACAACAAAGAATTTACTGCTCAGCTAAGGAGTTCGCTTGCAAGAAACGACAAAATAGAGGTGGTGGCAGTTGCGTCTGACGGGCGCGAGGCATATGAACTTGTGCTCGAAACCAGACCCGATGTGCTCCTTACTGATATTATAATGCCATATATGGACGGACTGGCGCTTCTGGCTAAGATAAACAGTAACACAATATTGTCAAAAAAGCCCAAATATATTGTGTTTTCGTCGATGGGGTATGAAAACATCATAACCAAAGCAATGAACCTCGGTGCTTCATATTATTATGCCAAACCATTTGATTTTGATGACCTTGCCGAGAGACTTGAAGATATATTTTCAAACACAGTTTCGTCACCCGTGCAAAGCATGGTACGCTCTAATATGACTGCCAGAGACCTTGAGAGCAGCATCACCATGTATATTCAGCAGCTTGGTGTGCCTGCTCACATAAAGGGATATCAATATATTCGTGATGCTATAACCATGGTGATAGAAGATATGGAGGCAATAAACTCCATAACCAAGATTTTGTATCCCACAGTTGCCAAGCACTACAGCACCACTGCATCAAGGGTGGAGCGTGCGATTCGCCATGCAATAGAGGTGGCGTGGGACAGAGGCAACCCTGATGTGCTCAATGAGCTCTTTGGCTACACAATCCTCGGCAGCAAAGGCAAGCCCACCAATTCAGAATTTATTGCCCTCATTGCCGATAAGATTCGTCTTGAAATGAAAGCTGGATAATACACAAAAAAGCGGTGTTCTATAAGGCCACCACCAGATAAGGCAGTATTGGTTTTGAAGCCATATTTTCAGTTTATACTGCGTCAAAAAATGCCGAAATGCGGTTAGCATTACGGCATTTTTATTCCTTGTCTAATTCTAAAAATATGAGATTCAAAACTGCTGTACATCCTAAAATTAGAATTTTTGAATGAAGTTCAAGGCAAAAAAGTCACATAATCCTGACGGATATGTGACTTTTTTAACGCAGAAATTCGTCAAAAATACGATTTTTAGGACAATACTTCCTTATGTGGTGGTGGCCAAAGAACACCGCTTTTAAAATTTGCTGTTGTTAATCGATTTCTTTTATTTTAGAGGCAAACAAACGAAAATACATAATTGCCGCAAAAATCAGGATTGCATCGCAGGCGTATATGATAGCGTTTGTTGCAGCATTGGAAATTGTGAGCCCAAATAGGGGAGCCAGAAGCAAAAACACCATGGAAAGATCCACAAACCATGTGCTGATTTTGCCATACCATTTTGCTCCGAAAACCTTTCCGCCTTTGCTTATGAGCACAAGTCCCATGATGCCCATGCTGATTTCTTTGACAAAAAGAACCACTGCCACAGATGTCATGGCAGGATATTTTATCATAAGGCATAGCGCCACTGCAAACTGATACAGCTTGTCGGCAACGGGGTCGATTATCTTGCCGAGATCCGTCACACAGTTGAAGCGGCGGGCGATCTGCCCATCAAGAAAATCGGTGATAAAGGCGAGCACCATAACCACAAAAGCCATAACATAGTCTGCCGTATCTGATGCATTTATATACAGCATCACAAACACAGGCATCAGAAGGATGCGTATGTACACCAGAATGTTTGGCACGGTGAATATTTCATTTTTGATATGGTTGGGTTTTTGGGTGGATTGCGGCATTAGTGATGTCCTCTTTTATAGTAGTGTTAATATTACAATTATACATATACAAGAGTGTTTTGTCAAATATGCACTCTTTGGCTGATTTTATTTCCTTGCCACATTGGTTTCGCGTGCTGCTTTTGCAACTGCCTCGGCAACGGTGGTACCGATTCTTTTGTCAAATGCAGGCGGAAGAATGTATTCAGGGCAAAGCTCTTCGTCGGATACAAGCGAAGCAATAGCATATGTTGCGGCAATCTGCATTTCATCGTTGATGTCAGATGCTCTCACATCGAGAGCACCTCTGAAAATTCCCGGGAATGCAAGCACATTGTTTATCTGATTTGGGAAATCGGACCTTCCTGTGCCCACTATATAGGCTCCTGCTTCAAGAGCCTCATCGGGGAAGATTTCGGGAGTGGGATTTGCCATGGGGAACACAATGGCTTTGGGTGCCATGGAAGCTACCATTTCTTTGCTCACAACGCCCGGAGCCGACACGCCTATAAACACATCGGCACCTTTCATTGCATCGGCAAGCGTGCCTGTGAGCTTTTGGCGGTTGGTGATGAGGCTTATGCTCTTGTGAGCCTCTGAAAGGCCTTCCATACCCTCGCAAATTATGCCAAAGCGGTCAACAAGGATTATATCGTGCACACCGAGCTTTATAAGATGCTGCGCTATTGCAATGCCTGCACTTCCTGCACCGTTGATAACACATTTTGCTTCTTTCATATCTTTGCCTGCGCATTTGAGAGCATTGATAAGAGCAGCAGAGGCGATAATGGCTGTGCCGTGCTGGTCATCATGAAACACGGGAATGTCGCATATCTCTTTGAGCTTTTTTTCTATCTCAAAGCAGCGCGGTGCGGCAATATCTTCCAGATTGATGCCGCCAAAGCCTCCCGATATAAGATATACCGTGCGCACAATTTCATCCACATCTTTTGAACGGATGCATATGGGGAAAGCGTCAACATCGGCAAATTCTTTGAACAATACACACTTGCCTTCCATTACAGGCATGCCGGCTTCAGGGCCAATGTCACCAAGGCCGAGCACTGCAGTGCCATCAGTCACCACAGCCACAGTGTTCCAGCGTCTTGTCAGCTCAAATGACTTGGAATAGTCTTTGTTGATTTCCAGACATGGCTGAGCAACACCGGGGGTATATGCAAGCGCTAAATCTTCTTTATTATTAACTTTTGCTCTTGCTACAACTTCAAGCTTACCTTGCCATTGGTAGTGCTTTTCAAGAGATTGTTGTTTGATATCCATATGTAAACTCCTTAAATTTATTTATACATATATAATTATACCCGAATATTTGCCAAAGTCAACCCCAAAAGCATGCTGTTTTGGACAAAACTCTTGTTTTTTCGCTTCATTTGTGCTATTATAGCCGAGAGGAGTGATTTTTATGCTTTTGACAATTGACATAGGCAACACCAACATAGTCCTCGGCGGGTTTAACGGTGACGAGCTGACCTTTGTGGCGCGCATAGCCACCAATGCAGTAAAGACCGAAGATGAATATGCCACCAAAATCAGGAGTATTCTTGCTTTGCACGAGGTGGAAAAAACCTCGGTTAAGGGTGCTATAATTTCGTCGGTTGTGCCTCCGCTCAACTCGGTGATGAAAAAAGCCATCAAAATTGTGTATGGTATAGAAGCTCTCATGGTTGGCCCCGGTATCAAAACGGGCATCAACATTTTGTGTGATAATCCCTCAACCGTGGGTGCAGACCTTATTTGTGCCTGTGTTGCGGCGCATCACATATACGGCAGCCCCTCACTTGTTATCGACATGGGCACTGCCACCAAGATGATGGTGATAAATGGCGCAGGAGCCTTTATCGGAGTGTCAATCATTCCCGGTGTCAACATAGCGCTCAAAGCGCTTGCAAGCGGCACTGCACAGCTTCCGCAAATCAGCCTGGAAGCACCCGGCTCTGTGATTGGCAAAAACACCATCGACTGCATGCGCTCGGGCGTTGTGTATGGTAATGCCTCGATGATAGACGGCATGATAGACCGCTTCAACGCTGAAATGGGCGAGGAGCTAAAGGTGATAGCCACGGGCGGGCTTGCTTCGACCATAGTGTGTCACTGCATGCATGACATTTTGCTCGATGACGATTTGCTTCTTAAGGGGCTTAAAATCCTTTATGATAAAAATAAATAATTTTTGTGTATATAATGCCTCAGGGCTTTATATAAAATTTTATGTGCGTTGCATCGGATAGCCGAGCGACAGCAAGGAGGAAATTTTATGGTAAAAACACAAAACAAAAGAATGGACACCCGCACAATGGTTCTTAGTGCCATAATGACGGCACTGGTTATCATTTTGCAGTTTATGGGAGCGTTTGTGCGCTTTGGTCCGTTCTCAATCTCACTCGTACTCATACCCATAGTCATTGGTGCGGCAGAATGCGGAATGTTCGCCGGAGCCTGGCTTGGCTTTGTGTTTGGGGTGGTGGTGCTTGCAAGCGGTGATGCAGCTGCCTTTTTGGCGGTTAATCCCATTGGCACAGTTATCACAGTGCTTGTAAAAGGTGCAGCATGCGGATATGCAGCAGCTGTGGTTTATCGCTATGTATCGCGCTACAACCGCTATGCTGGTGTGGCTATGGCAGCCATAGTGTGTCCTGTGGTAAACACCGGGATTTTCCTTTTGGGATGTCTTGTGTTTTTTATGGACACAATCAGTGCCTGGGCAGGCGACACACAAATTTGGTATTATATGATATTTGTTCTTGTGGGAGGCAATTTTCTTTTTGAGCTTGGCTCAAATATTTTGCTTAGTCCTGTTATTGTGAGACTGCTTAACATAAGAAACAAGTAAAAATAATTAATCAGTGGACGCGCACTGCGCGTCCATGTAATTTTGCAAGATTATACGACTTAATCTGTCATTTTTTTATCCACCAAACAAATAAAAATGTGGATAAAGTGAATTAATCGGTGGAAAAAAGGCTTATTTTTGGCTTAAAATCTATATTTTCACCGATTTTAGCAACAATGTGGATAACTTTTAGGGTTTTAAAACGGAGGTATTTTTATGAAGCGTGCCAGCGGAGTGCTTATGCATATTTCATCGCTCTATGGTGATTATTCTATAGGCAGTTTTGGCAAAGAGGCAATCGAATTTGTGGATTTTCTTTCTGATTGCGGTTTTTCGTATTGGCAGGTGTTGCCTTTTTGCATGATAGATGAATGTAACTCACCATACAAATCATATTCAGCATTTGGAGGAAATCCGTATTTTGTGGATCTGGAAAGCCTTTTTGCCGATGGACTGCTCACGCGCGAGGAGCTTGACTCTGCCCGCCAGCAGACACCATACAGCTGTGAGTATGTGCGATTATATCACACAAGGGTGGACCTTCTTGCCAAGGCAGCTGCAAGGGCAGACGGTGCGCTAAGAGACGAAATTTCGGATTTTGTGGCCAAAAACCCATACATAGCACAGTTTTGCGAGTTTATGGCGCTTAAAAAAGCCAATGACGAAAAATGCTGGACCCAGTGGGAGAGCGATGTGCCCGATGCAGGTGCGCAATATGCATGGCAGTTTATACAATATATGTTTTTCAAGCACTGGGGCAAAATTAAATCATATGCCAACAAAAAGGGCATACGCATCATAGGCGATATTCCGTTTTATGTGTCGTTTGATTCGTCAGATGTGTGGGGCAATAAGGACCTTTTTGACCTTGACTCTGACAACAAATCAAAAAATGTGGCAGGAGTTCCGCCCGATTATTTCTCTGCCGACGGTCAGCTTTGGGGCAATCCGCTATACAACTGGGAGGCAATGGAGCGCGATGGATTTGCATGGTGGTGTGCAAGACTGCGCAACATGTTTACACTCTTTGACGGTGTGCGCATAGATCATTTCAGAGCCATTGAATCATATTGGAGTGTGAATAGCTCCGAGACTACTGCCAAAAACGGCAAATGGATAAAGGGCCCCGGCAAAGCATTCATTGACAAAATAAACGAAATAAGAGGCGAAAATTTTGTTATTGCTGAGGATCTGGGCATGATAACCGACGAAGTGACAAAGCTGGTTGACTACAGCGGTTTTCCCGGCATGAGAGTGCTGCAGTTTGGGTTTATGGGCGATGGCGACAATCCCCACAAGCCTCATAACTATCCGCACAACTCGGTTGCCTACACAGGCACTCACGACAACAACACCCTCTTGGGCTATGTGTGGGAGCTTGCAGAGCACGACAGGGCACAGCTCATGGAATACTGCGGCCACACAGGCGACTGGAACAGCGGCTATGACAGCATCATTCGCACACTGTATGCCACAAATGCAGGCCTTGTGATACTGCCCATTCAGGACCTTTTGGGGTATGGGTCTGACACCCGCCTGAACATCCCCGGCAAGGCCGACGGCAATTGGCAGTTTCGCATAACACGCTCTCAGCTTGGTGAAATTAACACAGAAAAATATAAACGCCTTAATTTCATTTATAAAAGATAACAAAAAATAAGCAAAATTTGCATATAATCGAATTTTATTGTTGACAAAATCATTTTGTTAGTATATAATTTTAGATGGTTTGTAATCTAATTGACTTTTATTTGCCGCTCACGCTGGCAATGACGGCACTTAAAATAAAATTCAAAATTTTAAAGTGCAATTGAGGAGGTGTAGCAATATGAAAAGAACATATCAGCCCAATGTTAGACACAGAAGCAAGGTTCACGGCTTCAGAGCAAGAATGAGCACCGCTAACGGCAGAAAGGTTCTCGCTCGCAGAAGATTAAAAGGCAGAAAAGTACTTTCAGCTTAATCTCGCTAAGATCAAGACCACCTTATGTGTGGTCTTTTTTGCCATTTAAAGCTGAAATCCAAAATTCCCGCAGGAGGTAAATTGATATGAAAAACACAGTCAAGCTAAATCGGGAATTTACCTATGCTTACAGAAAAGGCGCCAAAATTGTGACGGGTACTTTGGTTTTTTACTGGTACAAAAATCGTCAGACCGAAAGTAAGCTGGGACTCACCGTGTCGACTGCACTTGGAGGCTCGGTGGTGCGCAACAGATTAAAAAGGCTCATGCG
>JAFVSB010000105.1 GCA_017503945.1 Clostridia bacterium | reverse complement strand
TTTAAGCTTTCTGAAAAACCTGCCGACAAGGAACACCCCTATGGGCACGGCAGGTATGAATATCTGGCAGCACTTGGAACTAGTGTGCTCATCATTGTAATCGGCATAGAGCTCCTGAAATCGGGCATAGAAAAAATATTTAACCCAAGCATCATCGTCTTTAATTTCTCTTTGGGTGCTATTCTTATTGTGTCAATAGCTATAAAGCTTTGGATGATGATGTTTAATAGATTCGCCGCTCTAAAAATCAGCTCAAAGGCGTTGCTTGCTGCCTCTATCGACTGCCGCAACGATGTGATAGCAACAACGGCGGTTTTGGTGGCGGCTGTTTTTTCGCACATCTTTGGCGTGGACCTCGATGGCTGGATGGGTGTGGGAGTGTCGGTATTTATCATCGTAAGCGGTTTTGGCATTGTGAAAGACACTATCGACCCCATGCTCGGCAATGCTCCAAATCCCGAATATATGGAAAGCATAAAGGCCAAAATCCTCTCCTATGACGGGGTGCTCGGCATACACGACCTCATAGTGCACGATTACGGCCCATGCCGAAAATTTGCCAGCGTGCATGTGGAGATGGCAGCAGAAGACGATGTGATGCACACTCATGATGTGATAGACAGCATTGAAAGAGCTTTGCTCGAAGAAACAGGGCTTCACTTGATTGTGCACTTTGACCCTGTGATGACAAATGATGAAAGCACACAAAAGCTGCGAATGTTAATAGAAGATGCTGTGGGGCAAATAGATGAGTCGCTCACGATACATGATTTAAGAGTGGTGCATGGCAGCGCCAAGACCAATCTTGTGTTTGATTGTGTGGCACCTTATGAAATAAAAATCAGCGATGAAAAGCTCAAAGAGCTGATTGAAAACAAGGTGAAGGAAATAAACAGCGAATACAACTGTGTTATAACAATTGACAAAAGCTCTGAAAACTAAAAAGGGACTGCAAAAAACGTCCAGACCGCAAAAGGCAGTAATTAAAGTTAATCACAGTGTTAATTACCATTTAAACCTAAAAATTATGTAATTATGTGGAAAAATATCGTTTTTTCAAACGATATTTTTCTTTTATATGTGCCTTTTGCTATTGACAAACCTCACCTTCGATGTACCTTTGGCTTAATTGTAATCCGAATTGTGCAGGGTGAATATCGGTCTTTTTGTTCAAAAGCTTTTGATATTCTTCATAGCTTCTGCCGATATGACAACCTCTATCAACCTTAAATTCTTTCTTTTTTCTGCGTGGTCTGTATCGCACCTTTCTTGGAAGGTCTATGTTTCTTGCATCAAAGAAGCCTGCATCAATGTAATTATATAATGTCTTTTCGCTGCACATTAGCGTATCGGCATTGTTGCAGTAAATCTGATGAACAGATTGACCATTCATTTTGCAGGTTTCCTTAGCCGTCGGGGACTCGAACCGAGTACGGTTTTGCAGTAAATTCTACGCAATACTTCGTCAAAATGCTCGTTAATACACTAGTATTAACTGTGCTTTTTCCTCGTCTTGCTATGAATTTAGTGCAAAAACTTCTTCGAACTATCCAAGTGTGAAAAAGTATGGATTTTTGGTGCGGAAAGCGCAGTTGGGCTGACGCCCTACAAGCTTGACAATCCAAAAAGATATGATTTTTCACACTTGCAGAGCGTGCTCCGTTCGAATCTCCGACGGCTAGTGTAACAGGATTCGAACTCTCACTGCCTGACAACTGAAAATTTTAAAAGCTTTCAGTTTGTCGGTTTTGACGGGCTTTAAGCATCATGGTAAACAGGTCTAATTTAAGTGCTCCATTAGAACGGAAGTTCTTTGCCTTGTTTCTGCCATTCGCGGAATTCTGCAGTTGCACAGAAGATTACATCGCCTGATGAATTTATTGCAGTTTCAAGCGAAT
>JAFVSB010000104.1 GCA_017503945.1 Clostridia bacterium | reverse complement strand
TGAAGATTTACAGAATAAAGCTTTATGGGATTGTTTTTATAATTCTTGCAATCCTTTGTGCAAGACACATACATTGTGCTCTGGGTGTTTTTCATTCGCCATCATATTCCAAAGAAGACATCACTCATATTATCGATTCCAAAAATGTGTCTGATACAGATCTGGAATTTGTTTTCAGGCAAACCGGCGTATCGCCGCAAATTGCAAGAGATTTGATAAATTCACAAAATACTGATTTGCTTCTCAAGCTAAATGAGAAGTATTTTGCTGAACCTGAAAACAAAAGGAACTACATATTTTTTCCACTTACTGCCGAGGAGAGAAACACAGCCTCGGCAACTGAGCTTGTGCCTGTAAAAAACGGTGATATTCTCATCACCTTCAACACTCACACCTGCGATTGGCGCCATGGTCATGCGGCTATTGTTACCAATGCTGAAAAAGGCGAGATATTAGAGCACAAATCTGTCGGCAATGTATCTGAGCTTGGAAATATAAGGCAGTGGGGGAGTTATCCGTCATTTGTTGTGCTCAGATATCCCGATGATGACCTTGCCCAAAAGGCAAGCACCTATGCAAGGGAGAATCTTGTGGGCATTGAATATAATATCTTTGCGGGAGTAGTGAAAAAGGACAAAAGCGATGAAAAAACTCCGTCATCTTCTCACTGTTCACATATTGTCTGGCAGGCATATAAGTCACAGGGAGTGGATATTGACCAAGATAAAGGCATCATTGTTACACCGCATGACATTGCCATGAGTGACAAACTATCGGTCGTTCAGATTTTTGGCCTTGACCTTGCATCATATCAAAGCAGAATTATGAAATGATAAGCGTATTATTCCATAAAAAAAGAAATTTTCCATGCATTTTCAGTAATATTTTTATTGACAAACTTTGTTAGTTATGATATCATTTATAGGATAAATACAAGTTGTGCAGAGAGGAGTAATTTAGAATGATAATCCCAAAAACATGTGTCAATAATAATTGCACTTGCTGCTCTTGCGGGATTACTGTTTTCAAAATTCATTCTTTACACTGCCAACCATATTTTAATATATCTGATTAACCCGGTCTTTTCAATGATTTTTCATTGAATTTATCGGGGTTTTTTCTGTAAATTGATATAACACAAATTCGGGAGGAGAAATTATGGCAAAAAGAACAGACATTAAAAAGATTTTGATAATTGGTTCAGGTCCTATCGTTATCGGTCAGGCGGCCGAATTTGACTATGCAGGCACACAGGCGTGTCTCGCACTCAAAGAAGAGGGCTATGAGGTTGTTCTTTGCAACTCTAACCCTGCCACCATCATGACCGATACCACTATTGCCGACAAGGTCTACATGGAACCATTGACCCTTGAATATATTGCAAAAATTTTAAGATATGAGCGTCCCGATGCCATTGTCCCCGGAATTGGCGGTCAGACAGGGCTCAATCTTGCTATGCAGCTTGAAAAGAAGGGCATCCTCAAAGAATGTGAGGTAGAGCTTTTGGGCACAAGCAGCGAAAGCATCGAAAGAGCGGAAGACAGAGAGCTTTTCAAAGAGCTTTGCCAGTCAATAGGAGAGCCCACCATCCCATCTGAAATCACCTATTCTCTCGATGAAGCAAAGCAGGCTGCACAGCGCATCGGCTATCCTGTGGTTCTTCGCCCTGCATTTACCCTTGGCGGCACAGGCGGCGGATTTGCCTACAATGAAGAAGAACTTGTGGAAATCGGCATCAATGCCTTTAAGCTTTCACCCGTTCATCAGGTTCTCATTGAAAAAAGCGTAAAAGGCTACAAAGAAATAGAATTCGAAGTTATGCGTGATTCCAATGACCACGCTATCACCATCTGCGGCATGGAAAACATCGACCCCGTAGGCGTGCACACAGGTGACTCCTTGGTTGTTGCTCCCATAATGACGCTTAATGATGCCGACCTCAAAATGCTCAACGACAGTGCAATCAAAATCATTCGCGAGCTCAAAATTGAAGGTGGCTGCAATGTTCAGTTTGCATTGAACCCTGAGTCAAGCGAGTATTACCTCATCGAGGTAAATCCCCGTGTTTCGCGTTCATCGGCGCTTGCTTCCAAAGCAAGCGGATATCCGATTGCCAGAGTCACTGCCAAAATTGCAGTGGGCATGGCACTGGAAGATATCACCATCGCTAACACTACTGCCGCATTTGAGCCGAGGCTTGATTATGTGGTTGCCAAGCTTCCGCGTTTCCCCTTTGACAAATTTGCCACTGCACCAAACACTCTCGGCACTCAGATGAAAGCAACAGGTGAGGTCATGGGCATTGGTTCAAATCTTGAAGAATGTCTGCTCAAATCTGTTCGCTCATTAGAGATTGGTGCTTGTCATTTTTATCTTCCAAAATTTGATGGTAAGTCAACCGATGAACTCTACAAATATCTTAATAATTTTCAGGATGACAATATTTTTGCAGTTGCCGAGCTTTTGCGTCGCGGCGAAACGGTTGCCAAGCTGCATGAAGTAACCAAAATCACTGCATATTTCCTTGAGTCCATAAAGAAAATTGTGGAAATGGAAAACACCCTCAAGAACAACATTGCCAATCTTGACATTCTCAAAGCTGCAAAGAAAATGGGCTTTGGCGACAAATTCATTGCCAAGCTTTGGAATATGAATGAGCTTGATGTATATAACATGCGTAAAGCCAATGGCATATTTCCCGTATACAAAATGGTTGACACTTGTCACACTGGTGCATACATTCCGTATTTCTATTCATCATACAGCGATGAAAACGCTTCGGTTCTCACAGATAAAAAGAAAATAATAGTTCTTGGTGCTGGCCCCATCCGTATAGGTCAGGGTGTTGAGTTTGACTATTCAACCGTTCATGCTGTCACCACCATCAAAAAATCAGGCTACGAAGCAATCATTATAAACAATAACCCTGAAACCGTGTCTACTGACTATACCACAGCCGACAAGCTCTATTTTGAGCCTCTCACACCCGAAGATGTAATGAACATCATCGAATTTGAAAAACCCATAGGTGTTATTGCATCACTTGGCGGTCAGACGGCAATCAACCTTGCTCAGCCTCTCATGGAGCGCGGCGTAAAAATAATCGGCACAGATTGTGAAGCCATTGAACGCGCCGAAAACAGAGACAGCTTTGAAAAAATCCTCAAAAAGCTCAACATTCCTCAGCCTCAGGGCAAAGCTGTCACCAAAATCGAAGATGGCATCAAAGCTGCCACCGAGATTGGCTATCCTGTGCTTGTTCGCCCAAGCTTTGTGCTCGGCGGCAGAGCCATGCAGATTGTTGCCAACGAAGAACAGCTTCGTCACTACCTGAAAACCGCAGTTGAAATCGACGAGGACAAGCCCGTTTTGGTCGATAAATACATTGTCGGCAAAGAAGTTGAGGTAGATGCAATTTGTGATGGCAAGGATGTTTTCGTTCCCGGTATCATGGAGCTTGTTGAAAGAACAGGCGTTCATAGCGGTGACTCTATAAGCGTATATCCATCATTCAGCATTTCCGACAAAGTCAAAGGCATAATACTTGAATATGCCAAAAAGCTTGGCCTTGGCATCGGCATAGTTGGTCTTTATAACATTCAGTTTATTGTCGATAAAAACGATAATGTATATATCATCGAGGTAAATCCCCGTTCATCGCGCACAGTGCCCTTCCTTTCCAAGTCAACAGGCTATAGCCTTGCTGATATTGCCACTGAGGTTATAATGGGTAAATCTCTCAAAGAGCAGGGCATATTTGAAATTTATCCTGCCGAGAAAAACCGTTGGTATGTAAAGGTGCCTGTGTTCTCATTCAATAAGATAAGAGGTCTCGATGCTTACCTTTCGCCCGAAATGAAATCAACAGGTGAAGCAATCGGTTATGACGATAAGTTCAACAGAGCACTCTACAAAGCACTTCAGGCCTCGGGCATGAATGTTCAGAATTACGGCACGGTATTTGCCACAATTGCCGATAAGGATAAAGCAGAAGCTTTGCCTCTCATCCGTAGATTCTACAATCTTGGTTTCAACATTCAGGCAACTGAGGGAACTGCCGAATATCTTAAGAAAAACGGCATCAGAACTCACATCCTTCAAAAAATCAGTGATGATAATGATGATATTGCTCAGGCTCTCAGAGGCGGTTATATCGCATATGTGATAAACACCCGTGATGAGGGTTCGATAGGTCAGGCAAGCGATGGTTACAAAATCAGAAGCTATGCTATAGAGAATAATGTCAACATTTTCACCAATCTCGACACCGTAAAGGTTCTTCTTGATGTACTGGAAGAAACCACACTCACCATTTCTACTATTGATGCATAATTGAGTTTGACATCGTGCAGGAAATGTGATATATTTATAGCAGTTGCGTTAGTATCCAAACTTGCCTAAAACAAGAAAAACAGCACCTTTTCTTCGTTGTCGGTCTCGAAATACATTAGTATTCCTTCGACCTTCCGCCTTGAAAAGTCACAATTTTTCTTTGTTTTAGGTTCAAAGAATTTTCGGTGCAGTGTTTTTGCGGCAATGCAAGGCAAAAACGCAGCTAATGCTGACGCATTTGCGAGTATTTTAACGATGCAGTGGCGTAAAAACACGCACCCAAAACGGGTTTGGATATTAACGTAACTGCTCAAAAGCTCTTTGTAACTGACGGTAAAGTGGAGCACCACAAAGGAACAAAGAAGCAATATCAGCCGACCGTCTGGGCACACATTTCCAAAGGGATATGTGTGCCTTTTTATATCAGAAAAAGGAGAAACTAATATGAATGTTTACGAAAGCAAACCAATAGCAGAACTCGTCAAAGGCAATTCTTATGTTGGCAGGGGTATTGTGCTCGGCAAAACACCCGACGGCAAAAAAGCTTGCTCGGCATATTTTATCATGGGCAGAAGTGCCAATAGCCGCAATCGAATCTTTGCCAAAAGAGACGGCGCCATCTTCACCGAACCTTTCGATGTGTCAAAGGTAGAAGACCCAAGTCTCATAATCTATGCTGCGATACGCGAGCATGAAAACAAACTCGTTGTCACCAATGGTGACCAGACCGACACCATATATGAAGGTCTCAAAAATGGTGAAACCTTTGCTCAAGCACTCACCAAAAGAGAATTTGAGCCTGATGCACCAAACTTCACCCCTCGCATCAGCGGTATGATTACTTTTGCCGATGATGATTTCTCATATGAAATGAGCATTCTCAAAAGTGCCGATGCCAAGGGCACAGCGTGCAACCGTTACACCTTCAGCTATCCTTCACTTGCAGGACTGGGTCATTTTATTCACACCTACATCTGTGACGGTAATCCCATTCCCACATTCTGTGGTGAACCCGAGAGAGTTGCCTTGACCGATGATATTGATGAATTTACAGATTCACTCTGGAATGCACTTGATGCCGACAATAAAATATCACTTTATGTAAGATATACTGACCTCGCCACAGGCAGTGCCGATGAAAGATTGATCAACAAAAATAAGTAAGGAGATAAACACTATGAAAGAATTTGAACTCAAATATGGCTGTAACCCCAATCAGAAACCTGCCAAAATTTTCATGCATGATGGCTCCGACCTTCCCATCGAAATACTTTCAGGCCGCCCCGGCTACATCAATTTTCTTGATGCATTCAATAGCTGGCAGCTTGTGAAAGAACTCAAAGAAGCTCTTGGCCTTCCTGCAGTTACTTCATTCAAGCATGTAAGCCCCACATCTGCTGCAGTTGGCATAAAGCTTTCCGATAGTCTTAAAAAAGCTTGCTTTGTCGATGATATCGAAGGCCTCGATGATTCACTGCTTGCGTGTGCATATGCAAGAGCCAGAGGTACTGACAGAATGTGCTCTTTTGGTGACTGGGTGGCACTCTCCGATGTGTGTGATGCAACCACAGCTCTTATGATAAAACGCGAAGTATCCGATGGTGTCATAGCTCCCGGCTATACCGATGAAGCGCTCGAAATCCTCAAGCAAAAGAAAAAGGGCAATTATAACATAGTTAAAATCGACCCTTCATATGTTCCCGATGCAATCGAACACAAGCAGGTTTTCGGCATAACCTTTGAACAAGGTAGAAATAATTTCGAAATCAATCGCGCTCTTCTTTCAAACATTGTCACCAACAACAAAGACCTTCCCGAAACCGCTGTAAGAGACCTTATCATTGCTCTTATCACTTTAAAATACACTCAGTCCAACTCTGTGTGCTATGCAGTAGACGGTCAGGCCATTGGTGTGGGTGCGGGGCAGCAGTCCAGAGTTCATTGCACTCGCCTTGCAGGCACCAAAGCCGACACATGGTTCCTGCGTCAGCACGAAAAGGTCCTTTCATTGCCATTTAAGCCTGAGCTTAGCCGAGCAGAGAGGGATAATGTGATTGATGGTTATATCAACAAAAACGAAGAAGATGTCTGTGCCGATGGCAACTGGCAGAAATACTTTACCTCTCAGCCCGCGCCGCTTTCAGCAGAAGAAGCCGCACAGTATCTGGCAGGCATCGACGGCGTGTCACTTGCTTCCGATGCATTCTTCCCGTTTGATGATAATATCAAAAGAGCACTCAAGAGTGGTGTTAAATACATTGCCGAACCTGGCGGTTCAATCCGCGATGATGCAGTAATTGATTGCTGCAATGCAAATGACATGGTTTGCTGCTTTACCGAAATGAGACTTTTCCATCATTAATAAAAAATGAATCACCGCGTTTGCGGTGATTCATTTTTTATGCATGGGGAATTGCGCTGAATTTGGTTCGTGAGAACAAATGTCAGCCTCGCGACATGGGTGCAGGCTCAGCCTGCTTTTTTATTCTTCAAAGGTTATTTCATCTTGCCTCATTCGCACACTCATCACAAGTCCAATCGCCATCAGATTTGTCACAATAGAAGAGCCTCCATAGCTAAAAAATGGGAGAGGGATACCCGTAACAGGCATTAATCCAACACACATTCCAATGTTTTCAAATGTGTGAGCCAAAAACATGCACGCCACACCCACACAAATGTATGAACCAAAATTGTTTTTTGCATTCTTAGCTATGTGCAAGCATCTTATAACCAACACAAAAAGCAACACTGCAACCAGAATACAGCCCACAAAACCAAGCTCCTCGCCAATCACGGAATAAATGAAATCGGTGTGCTTTGCAGGCAAATAGCCAAATTGTGTCTGTGTGCCTTGCCCTATACCTTTGCCCACAACACCGCCGGAGCCGATTGCAATTTTAGATTGCATCACATGATACCCTGCCGCCAATGGGTCTGATTCGGGGTCAAACAGCACCCTTATACGGTTTTTTTGATAATCAGCCAGAAAAAAGTTCCATGCAAGTGGAATTGCAGCAGCTATCATAGCAAATGTACCTGCAATGTATTTCCATGAGATTTTTGCCGAAAAGAGGATGCCGGCAAATATCACTATAAATACCATAGTAGTACCAAAATCAGGCTGGAGCATTATCAAAAATAAAAACACACCTGCATGCATCATTAGTTTAAGCACATTGATGGGTTTGTTGAGCTTATCCCCGCATTTGGCAACAGATTTTGAAAATGTGATGATAAATCCTATTTTCACAATTTCCGATGGTTGTATTCCAATAGGACCAAATCGAATCCAGCTTTTGCTGCCTGTATCTTCCCGCCCTGTGCCCACAAGCAAAACGGCTATAAGAAATAACACACACAATACATATATCATCTTAGTATGCTTGCCGAGCTTGTCATAATCAATGGCGGTGATTATGTATGCAGCAATAAAACCAAGCAAAGCTCCGCACAGCTGAATTGCCACAAAGCTTCCCCCGCCGTCGAATGATTTCACTGCACTGTTTATGGCAAAAGCGCCAAATATCACACAAATTACTGTGACGGCAAGAAGAATATAATCAATCTCACTGTAGTTAATAATTCTATGTTTTTTCATGTCAGTCTCCTAAATAAATCTGATATAATAATTATAGCAGAAAATATTGAAATTACAAGCTTATTAACATATATTTTACAAAATATATCTTGCATTTATCTGAGTTATATATTAAAATATACATATAATATGATATTGAGGTATGCTTTGTGTTTGGTTTTGTCAATGTATATAAAAGTGAACTCAAAATAAAAGATTATGAGATTTTCAGAGCATATTATTGCGGTCTGTGCAAGGCGCTCGGCAAAAGATATAATCAGCTTGTCCGCTTTGGGCTTAGCTATGATATGACATTTCTGGCAATTATTGCAGATTCTTTAAATGATGATGAACCGTGCATTTCAAAGCAGGGCTGTGTGAAGCATTTGGGGCAGCATATGGTGTGTGATTGCAACAAAGCCATTGACTACAGCAGCGATGCCAGCATTATTCTTGCCTACCATAAGCTGTGTGATGATGTGGCAGATGAGCGCAGTGTCAAAGCATTTTTTGCACGCCTGCCATATATCAGAGCATACAAAAAGGCAAGCCGCACTCTGGGTGTTTTGTCAGACAGCATCCGTGAGCAGCTCAGCCGTCTTTCAAAGCTTGAAGCGGCAAAATGCCCTTCAATTGATATGGCAGCAGACCCGTTTGCACACATCACCTCATGCATCTTCAAAGGCTTTGACCCATCACTCGAACCGCTTGGCTATAACATAGGCAGATTCATCTATATTGCCGATGCTTATGCCGATTTGCAGCATGATTTGAAAAATAATAACTACAATCCGTACATTTGTGCACACAACGCTCAACACCTAATGTCACAAGAATTTAAACACGAGGTAATGGGCTCTCTCAACATGACTCTTGCCGCTGTTGCAAATTCATACAGAGAATTACCAATCAAAAAAAATAAAGAAATTCTGGATAATATAATATATATGGGGCTACGCTATGCCTGTGACAACTTGTTCAGAATCGACGGAGGAAAAAATGACTGATCCATATAAAATTTTAGGGGTTACTCCCGAAAGTACAGATGATGAAATCAACACTGCTTATAGAAACCTTGTCAAGCAATACCATCCCGACCGCTATGTGGGCAACCCGCTTGCAGAGCTTGCTGCTGAAAAAATCAAAGAAATCAATGCTGCATATGATGCAGTAATGAATAATCGCAAAAATTCGTCTTCCAGTTCTTCATATTCATCATATAACTCTGGCCAAAATTCTTCTGATTTTGATGTCAACAAAATCAGAATGCTCATAAATTCCGGCAGGCTTGGTGAAGCTGAGATGCTTTTAAATAATGTGAGTGTCAGAAACGCTGAATGGCATTTTTTAATGGGCATGGTCATGAAGAAAAAAGGCTGGTATGATATGGCATATCAGCACCTTAACCGTGCAGCATCAATGGACCCTTCCAACACCGAATTCCGTCAGGCGAGAGACAGCATGGATTTTGGCGGCACAGGCTATCGCACCTTTGGCAACACGGGTGGCTATAATGATAGCTGCTGTGATGGTTGCCAGACTCTCATCTGTGCAGATTGCTGTTGCGAAATGTGCGGAGGCAACATAATCCCTTGCATTGGTTGCAGATGATTTCTGTCTGATGAAAGGAGAGGTTTTGCATGAAATCAAATAAACTTGCAGGTGGCGGCATTTGCACCGCTTTGTGTCTGGTGCTGCTCTTTATAGGTTCATATCTTCCTGCAAAGATAGCATTTTTGTTTGCTTCATCTGTTGTCATGGGCATATGCATACTTCGCTACAGAGGTCTCACTGCTTTTACAACATATTTTGCGGTTTTTTTGGTATCTGTTTTTACAGTCCCCAACAAGCTTCTTGCGTGGTCATATGTTTCAATTTTTGGCATATATCCATTGTTCAAACTCTATATTGAACGCATAAACAAGATTGTTTGGGAGTATGTAGTAAAGTTTTTTGTTTGGAATTTCCATCTTTTTGGTATGTACATCATTCTGAGTGCATTTGGTCAGAACAGCCTTTTCGACATTGGCACTGTGTGGATTTGGCTATGTGGCATTGTGCTTATGCTCGCATTTGATTTGCTGTATGGAATATTCATCAATGCTTTTTACAAAACTTATTACAAATTTTTAAAATAACAGGAGGCATATATTGTGATTACAGTAAGCGAGCTTCAATATAGTTCATATGGGAAATGCGTATGTATTTCAAACGGTACTATCGAAGTGTATGTGACAATAGATTTTGGTCCGAGAATTATCAGATGCGGCTTTGTCGGCGGCGAGAATTTCTTGTATGAGGATAGTAAATTTTCTCTCAAGGCAAACCTTGAGGGCAGCAAATTTAACGATTCCGTTTACTACTTCAGGGGAGGGCATCGTTGCTGGATGAGCCCCGAAGTACACCCCAGAGTTAATTATCCTGACAACAAAGCGGTTTCATATGAGCAAAAGGGCAATGTGATTGTATTCACACAGCCCGAGCAGGAAGCAAACGAAGTTCAGCTTTCGTTTGAAATAACAATGAGTGACACTTCCAACATGGTAGAAATCAATCATGTTATTGTCAATACCTCTTATTGGGCAAAAGAATTTGCCGTATGGCCCATAACACTCGTTGCACCAAACGGCGTTGAATATATTGCGCAAAACATTGCTTCAAAACCCTTTTTGCCAAACAGAAATCTTGTAATGTGGCGATATTCAAAATATGGTGATTCCAGGCTTTCTTTGGGTGATAAATACATCACCATAACACCCAATTCTGAAATCAAAGACGCCTTCAAGCTTGGTTTGACTCAGGATAGAAGCTGGGTTGCATATTTTCATCATGGTGACCTGTTTGTCAAAAAATATCAAGTAGTTGATGGCGCGCAGTATCCCGATTATGGCTGCACTTATGAAACCTACACCATGAGTGAAATTATGGAGATGGAATCACTTGGCCCGCTAAAAAAAGTAAATCCGGGCGAGGTTAATTCTCATAAAGAGACATGGCTTCTTTTTAAAGATGTGTCCGTTGCTGCAAATGATCTTGAAATGGATCAGATTGTAGAAAAATATAAAATAGAATAGGAGAGAGTATAATGATTACAGGTATTGAACACCTTGCGATTTACGCAAAAGACACTAAAAAGCTTTCAGACTGGTATGTTGACATGTTTGATGGCAAAATTGTTTATGACAATGGCAAAGGCACTTATTTTGTGGCTTTTTCTGACAAGAGCATGATTGAGTTCTGCTCAAATGAATCCGAAGAAAATGTGCTCACATCTCTGGAAACTCCGGGTATCAGACACATTGCACTTGCAGTCGATGATTTCGATGCTGCAGTAGCCAAGGCAAAAGAAGCAGGCGTTGAAGTGCTCAAAGAGGCTTCAGTTGCTGCCAATGGAATAGGCACAATGTTTTTCAGAGATCCTGAAGGCAACATTCTTCATTTCATTTCAAGGCCTACTCCGCTTGTATAGAAATATATCTGATAATGTCGGCATAATATTGTGATTGAGGGTGATAATATGAAAGAGCAAAAAAGAATGAACAGAGCTGCCAGAATTGCAATAACAATTATTGCATTGGTTATAATTGCAGTTGTTTGTGTTGTAATCTTTTTTGGATTCAGGGCATATTCTGGCATGAACACCGCATTTGAAATTGCATTAAACGATGCAGGTGTTTTGGCACAACAGGCCAAGGCTGTGGATGTTGATTTTGATTTTGGATTGAGAGGCACAGTATATGAGGTTGAGTTTTATTCTCAGCGTCAAAAATACAACTATGTCATCGATTCCGATGGCACCATACTCAACGCTTCGGCTCTTTCAGAAGAAGGAAGCACAGCGCAGCAATCCAAAGATTCATCTTCTCAGAGTGCTCCTCATAATGAAACCTTATCTGATATTACCGAGCAGCATGCAAAACAACTTGTGCTCTCACAAGCCAATATTGCAGAAGACCAAATCTATGACTACGATTGCGAAATTGATTCGTTTGCCGCAGTTAAGGTATATGAAATTGAATTTGGCCATAATGGATATGAATACACCTACTATGTAAACACCGCCAATGGCGCAATAGTACATCATAGCAAGAAGTTTGATCGCTAATTTAAAAACCTGCAATCCCATGTGGTTTGCAGGTTTTATTGTTATTTGAAATATTGATACACATTGCATTTTAACATGCCGTTATATAGCTTTCTTTTTTTGTCAGCTTTCTTTCCATAAAATTTTTCAAATTCTTCATATGATGTGAGTATCAGCTTTTTTGCGCTTGTAAATTCTGAAAATTTCTTGCCCATAAGTGTGTATAATTTCTGACATTGGCGCACATCGAGCAATCGCTCGCCATATGGCGGATTGCATATAATTACGCCTTTGTCTTTAAATGGTGTGATGTCTTTGCAATCCCTTACTTCAAACCTTATTTTGTCAGCAACGCCTGCGTTTTGAGCATTTCTTTTTGCAATCTCAATGGCCTTCGGGTCGATGTCTGAAGCAAGAATTATGGTTTGCTTGGATTTTTCAATATTTTCAATGGCTTCATCTCTGGCATCTTTCCACATTTGCCTGCCAATAATGTTGCGCCAGGTCTCAGACACAAATTTCCTTTTTAGTCCCGGTGCAGTGTTAGTAGCGTAGAGCGCAGCCTCCACAGGTATTGTGCCGCTTCCGCAAAATGGGTCACACAAAGGTCTGTCGCCACGCCAGAAGCTCATGTCAATCATAGCGTATGCAAGAGTTTCTCTCATTGGTGCAAGCACGGTTTTTTCGCGGTAGCCTCTTTTGTAAAGATTTTCACCCGTAGTATCTATATACACAGACACCTTGTTTTTCATTATGGCAAAATGAACGGGTATTTTTGCATCAGTTTCTTCAAAATAGCTTATACCATAGATTTTCTCAAGTCTTTTTACAATGCTTTTTTTGATTATTGCCTGGCAATCAGGCACACTGTGAAGCTGCGATTTCAGGCAGTGACCTGTCACGGGGAATGCATCGGTTTTGCCAATGTATTCTTCCCACGCAATTTTGCCAATACCCACAAAAAGCTCTTCAAAACTTTCGGCATAAAAATCCGCTATATGTATCATTATGCGCTCTGCACATCTGAGATTGATGTTACAAAGGCATATGGCCTCTTTGTCACCAATAAAATTCACCCTGCCATCGCTGACCTCGGTCACATCGTAGCCGAGTTTTTTCACTTCGTTTACAACTATACTTTCTGTTCCCAAAAGTGTGGGGATAGTGAGGTTAAGCAATTTCATATGTTATCATCCTATAATTTTTATGTCTTTATTTTAACATATCTTACTAGATTAGTCCACAAATTTTTTTGTATAAATTATCAGTAGACTTATCAGCTGTATTGTGCTATGATAGTATATATATTTTTCAGAAAGGAGCCTTTGTATGCTTGATGTTTGTTTGCTTGGCACAGGCGGCACTATGCCCGTTAAAAATCGTTGGCTTTCATCTGCCATTTTCAGATATAACGGCAGATGCATTTTAACCGATTGCGGCGAGGGAACGCAGATAGCTCTCAAAGCTGCTCTTTTCACATTCAAACCCATTGATGTAATTTGTCTTACTCATTTTCATGCGGACCATGTAAGCGGTCTTCCGGGAATGCTTTTGTCTATGGGCAACGAAGGCAGAACAGAGCCTGTGCTAATAATTGGCCCCCGAGGCACTCGCAAGGTGGTGTCGGCTCTGCGCATCATTGCTCCCGGCCTGCCTTTTGAAATAGAAATTGCCGAAATTGAAAATGATGAAGAAACATATTTCTTTGATGGATTCAATATAACTGCATTTCGTGTTAAGCACTCGGTTGAATGCTATGGTTATCGCATCGATGTGCCGCGTGCGGGCAAATTCGATGTAGAAAAAGCCAATGCCAACGCCGTGCCCATGAAAGTCTGGGGCTTGCTGCAAAAAGAGGACACTGTTTCGTTTGAGGGTAAGACCTACACCTCCGACATGGTTCTTGGCTCCCCTAGAGCGGGCCTTAGGGCAGTTTTTTGCACTGACACACGCCCCTGTGAGAGCATAATCAGAAATTGCAACGGTGCTGATCTTGCAGTGCTTGAGGGCATGTATGGTGATGCAGAAAAGTCCGACAAAGCCAAAACTGCCATGCACATGACATTTTCTGAGGCGGCATCAATCGCCAACAGCGCGCAGTGCAAAAGCCTCTGGCTTACTCATTTTTCGCCATCTATGCCCGAGCCTGGGCAATATCTTTGCGAAGCAGCATCAGTTTTTCCAAATGTCCAAATTGGATTCGATGGCATGCGCACCTGCTTGAGATTTTACGAAGAATAAAGGAATGATATATTTGTTGCAAGTTAAAGATGTTTTTACAAATTTATATAATATATCCAAAAACTCATTCAAAAAATGTGTCTCTTCGATTAAAGAGCGAATTTTTCTTCAGTATGCTATCCTTGCTTTCTTTGCAGTGTTCCTCTCGGAGGTTTTCAACAGAAGGTCATTCAAAGCAGCAATTGATTTTGCGCTGCGCGATTTTTCTGTGTTTTTGGTTGGGTTCTCTATAGTGATGGCAGTGTTGTCACTAACCCATCTTCTTAAAAAACGCAATTTTTGGAAATATATTGCCTCGTTTGGTTGGGTGATTTTATCCATCATAAGCTTCATCATGTTTTCATTCCGACATATGCCATTTAGCTTCAATGACCTTTTGCTTTTGCCCAACACCTTTACCATTTTGCCAAGGTATCTTTCTGTTTGGCAGTGTATTTTGTTCATTGTTCTAATTGCTTTGGCATGCTATGGTGTTGTATGGCTATATCGCGCCACAAAACCAAAGGCTGTTGAACTAAAAAAAGACACTGTTTTTTCAGTGGTCCTGCTTTGTGCATGTGTTGCATATTTTGTTGTTGC
>JAFVSB010000103.1 GCA_017503945.1 Clostridia bacterium | reverse complement strand
TTTCTGCGTATATAATTGAGAACGCGCAAGCGATTCATTTTCTGCATAAGTTGTACATTGCCTATTTGCTTGGACATCGTTTTCTCCTTTTTGTTTAATTAACTACAATTTTACCATTTTGAGAGATTTTTGTCAATAAATAAAGATACCCCGATGGCTTTTGCCATCGGGGCGGTTAAAATATGTTTCTGCCATATAAATTATTGTTTATTGCTTTTAGCAATAAACAATAATTTATTCAATCGAATTTCTTAAGCTGGCAAGCACTCTTTTTTCTATGCGCGAAATCTGCACCTGTGACACGCCAATGATGCGCGACACCTCTGTTTGCGTTTTGCCGCGAAAATAGCGCAGAAGGATTATCTTTTTTTCCCTTTCGCCAAGATTGGCAATAGCATTTTTGAGTGCGATTTTATCAATTTCATCATCCATTCCCACTGGTGATTTCAGCACATCTTGTATATATATATCATCTTTTCCGTCAGCTCCTATGGGCCGATTGAGTGAGTCACACGGCATTGCCGCCTCCATGGCAAGGGTGAGCCTTTCGGTGTCGGTGCCGAGGCACTCGGCTATTTCTCCAATGGTGGGCTCTCTGAAAAGCTCCGATGCAAGTGCCTGACGCACCTTAACTGCCTTTATCCACAACTCTCTGAGGCTTCGGCTCACCTTGATGCCGGAATCATCTCTGATATAGCGTTTGATTTCGCCCATGATAAGGGGAACTGCATAGGTGGAAAGCCTGAGCCCAAGGGAGGTGTCAAAACGGCGGATTGCTTTCACAAGACCTATGCTGCCCACCTGAACGAGGTCTTCGTATTCATGGTCGGGATGCATGAGCTTGCGCGCACAGCTGTGCACAAGCAAGAGATTATCATCAACGAGCTTTTTTTCGGCGGTTTTGTCACCCTCTCGGGCAAGGTTGATCAGACTGTATGTATCGGTCATTATAAAAGCTTGCTCCTGATGATTTTTTTCATTGTGACCTTGGTGCCTACTCCAAGCACGGAGCTAACCGCTACTGAATCCATAAAGGTTTCCATTACGGTAAAGCCCATGCCTGAGCGTTCGGCTTCGGGGCATGAGGTGTACATAGGTTCCATGGCTTTGGTTATATCTTCAATGCCTTTGCCGCTGTCGCGCACTTCAACGATGAGGGTTTCGCCATCGATGGTGCAATCCATATACACAATTCCGTCGCTGCGGCCTGAGTAGCCATGCACTATGGAATTGGTCACCGCTTCAGATACTGCAGTTTTCACATCGGTGAGCTGTTCTATGGTAGGGTCCAGTACCGATATGAATGACGCACATATCACCCTGGCGAGACTTTCGTTTTCGGCAATTGCGCTAAAGCTTGTTTTGATACAGTTGTGTTTTGTCATTTTTCTTTTATCCTTTCATCGTATTGCATCGGCAAGTGTGGGATAGACAGGAATTATCTTTCGTATGCCCGACATATCCAAAATTTTCTCGAGGGTAGCATTAGACGAGACAATGGCAATGGACCCGCCAAAGCTCATAACCAACTTGTAGCGCCCTATGATGACGCCTATGGCAGAGCTATCCATAAATGTGACATCGGAAAGGTCAATTATGAGTTTTTTGTCAGGATAGGTGACGATTTTGCGGTCTGCCTCGTTGCGAATCTGAATTGCATAGCGGTGGTCTATTTCACCGCTTATAGACATTATAAGAAAGTCTTTTTCATTTGAAAAATTGAGCTTCATTGAATCTGTGCCTCCGTTTTTTATATACTCCCATAGCTTAATATACTTCTATAAATTCAAGAAAACCTCCCTTTTCCCTTTGTCGGGAAAAGAGAGGTTTTGTCTTTTCATCTTCAATTTTCGACATACTTTCTGAGTGCGCCTGCAAGATAGAGCGAGCCAAACACAAACACATTGCCGCTTGTGCCTGCAAGGCTGAGCGCTTCATGATATGCTTGGGCATTGTCATCGATGCACACACACTGCGCCCCTATTGCCTCAAGGCGCTCTTGCATGGCATTGGTGTCAGATTCGCGAAGTGACGGCACTTTGGTAAGCACAATGACATCGGCCTTTTGAGCTATGAGGTCCACACTTTCGGGCCAGTCTTTTTCGCTGAGCATAGAAAAAAGGAACACTCTTTTGCCTGTGGGGAAATATGCATCGATGCTTTGCATAAGCGCCCTGATGCCATGGCTGTTGTGAGCTCCATCGAGCACAGTGGCAGGAAAGGCGCCCATCACTTCAAAGCGGCATTTCCAAAATGACGAGGCAAGACCACTGGTAATGTCAGATTGGCAAAGCTCTATTTTATCCATGAGAGCATATGCTGCCTCAATGGCTGTGACGGCATTATCGAGCTGATAGGTGCCGCGAAGTGAAAGCTTGTAGCTTTCGCCCTTATATTCAAACGATGTGCCCGAAAGCTCAAACAAAGCATTTTCAGGCTCGCAATCGGGCACAATGAGCTTTGATGCGGTCTCTTTGCATTTTTGCTCAATTACGCCAAGACAAGATGGGTTCATCATACGGCTTACCACAACTGTAGAGCCGTGCTTTATGGTGCCTGCCTTTTCAAAGGCAATTTTCTCCAAAGTGTCACCAAGGATTGCAGTGTGATCAAGGCCTATGGGCGTGATGACATTCAAAAGTGGAGTGCCTATGACATTGGTGGCATCAAAGCGGCCGCCAAGGCCCACTTCGAGCACATTGATGTCACAACCCTTATCACAAAAATAAAGCATTGCCATGGCGGTTATAAATTCAAATTCTATGGGGTGAATGTCGTGACACACCTGCATCACCCTGTTTGTATAATAAACCAGATCGGCATCAGAAATCATTTCGTTGCCGATGCATATTCTTTCGCTGAAAAATTCAATATAAGGTGAGGTATAATACCCCACCTTATATCCATGATTTGTCAAAATATTTTTTATCATGTTCGACACTGAGCCCTTGCCGTTGGTGCCGGCAATATGGACAAATCGCATTGATTCATGCGGATTGCCCAGCCTTTCAAGCATAATGGTTATATTTGAAAGGCCACTCTTTTTGCCAAAACGATGCAGCGAATGAATATAGTCTATTGCATCATTTGCAGTTTTGACCAATTGATTCACCTTATTTCAGTTTTTCAAGACTTGCCTTTACCTCAGAGAGCATTTTGGCATATTTTTCGCCTTTGGCTTTTTCTTCTTCTACAACATGTGCAGGAGCTTTTGCCACAAAGCCTGCATTGCCAAGCTTGCCTTCAACTCTCTTGATTTCGCCTTCTAGGGTTTTGAGTTCTTTTTCAAGACGCTCAATCTCTTTGGCGCGGTCAACGAGCTCATCGAGGGGAATGTAGATGGTGGCACCCTCTACAACCACATTTACTGCATTATCATCTACAGTATCTGCGCAGTCGGTAACCACAGTTTCGGAAGCTGAGGCAAGCTTTTCAAAGAAAGATGCTGTGCCTTCAAAAATCGATGCATCCTGAGCTACTATGATGAGCTTTGCTTTGCGAGAGGGCACTACATTCATCTGTGCACGAATGTTGCGCACACTGCGGATTGCATCCATGATGATGTGCATTCTCTTTTCTTCTTCGTCATAGCAAAGAGATGGGTCAAATTCGGGCCATTTGCTTATCATGATGCTTTCTTCACCTGTGGGAAGACCAGAGAAGATTTCTTCTGTGATGAAAGGCATAAACGGATGCAGTAGCTTAAGAGAGCCTATGAGCACATAGCTAAGTACGCTCTGGGCGGCCTTATCGGCACCGTCTTTTTCGTACAAGCGGGGCTTTACAAGCTCGATGTACCAGTCACAGTAGTTATCCCAAATAAAGTCTTAGAGCTTAGACACTGCAATACCGAGCTCAAAGTTATTGAGATTTTCGGTAACTTCGCGCACGAGGTTATTGTATGCTGAAAGAATCCATTTGTCTTCGAGCTTAAGCTTTGATGCATCAGGCAGTTTTATTTCATCTATGGTAAGATTCATCATAAGGAATCTTGATGCGTTCCATATCTTATTGGCAAAGTTACGGCTTGATTCCACTCTTTCAAGGTGGAAACGCATGTCATTACCGGGTGAGTTGCCTGTGGCAAGAGTAAAGCGCAGAGCATCGGCACCATATTCAGACACAATCTCAAGAGGATCGATACCATTGCCGAGAGATTTGCTCATCTTTCTGCCCTGACTATCGCGCACAAGACCGTGGATGAACACCTTATCAAACGGAACCTTGCCTGTGTGTTCAATACCTGAGAACATCATGCGCATTACCCAGAAGGGAATGATGTCATAGCCTGTAACAAGCACGCTTGTGGGATAGAAATATTCCAGCTCTTCGGTTTTGTCGGGCCAGCCAAGAGTGGAGAAAGGCCACAGCGCTGAGCTGAACCATGTGTCGAGAGTGTCGGGATCCTGACGCATGGGCTTGCCACATTTGGGGCAGATTGCACCGTCTTCTTTGGTAACTATCATCTCATTGCAATCATCGCAATAGAAAGCGGGGATTCTGTGACCCCACCAAAGCTGACGAGAAATGCACCAGTCGCGTATGTTTTCGAGCCAGTGGAAATATATCTTTTCAAAGTGCTCGGGGATAAACTGTGTTTCATCATTTTTTACAGCGTCAATTGCAGGCTTTGCAAGGGGTTCCATCTTTACGAACCACTGCTTTGAAATAATGGGCTCTACCGTGGTGCCGCAGCGGTAGCACTGACCTACATTGTGGCTGTGGTCTTCTATCTTAAGAAGCAGACCCATTTCGCGGAGGTCTTCAATCATTTGCTTGCGGCATTCGTAGCGGTCCATGCCTTCATATTTGCCTGCATAGGCATTCATGGTGGCATCGTCATTCATAACCTTAATCTGTTCAAGGTTGTGACGCAGACCTACTTCAAAGTCGTTGGGGTCATGAGCAGGTGTGATTTTTACACAGCCTGTGCCGAATTCTTTATCTACATATTCATCGGCAATGACGGGAATTTCTCTGCCTACAAGAGGAAGAATGAGTGTTTTGCCTACAAGTGATGAATATCTTTCGTCTTCGGGGTTTACTGCAACGGCAGTATCACCAAAGAGAGTTTCAGGACGGGTGGTGGCAATGACTACATATTCGTCACTGTCTTTCACATTATATTTAATATGCCAGAAATTGCCCGGCTGTTCTGCATGGTCTACCTCTGCATCGGAAAGAGCGGTGATACAATGAGGGCACCAGTTGATGATGCGGCTGCCCTGATATATGAGACCTTTGTTGTAGAGATTAACAAAAACCTCTTTCACAGCCTTGGAGCAGCCTTCGTCCATGGTGAAACGCTCTCTGTCCCAATCGCATGATGAGCCGATTTTTTTGAGCTGATTTATGATGCGGCTGCCGTATTTTTCCTTCCACTGCCACACTCTTTCGAGAAATTTTTCTCTGCCAAGGTCATAGCGTGTGAGCCCTTCGTTTACGCGAAGCTCCTCTTCCACCTTTATCTGAGTGGCTATGCCTGCATGGTCGGTGCCGGGCACCCAAAGGGTGCTGTAGCCCTGCATTCTTTTGTAACGAATGAGGATATCCTGCAGTGTTTCATCAAGGGCATGACCCATGTGAAGCTGGCCTGTAACATTCGGGGGCGGAATAACTATGGTGAAAGGCTTTTTGTTTTTATCGATTTCGGCATGAAAATAACCTTTGTCAACCCATTGTGAGTAGATTCTGTCTTCTACTTCTGATGGGTTATAGGTTTTTGCCAGTTCCTTTTTGGTATTCATCAGAATTTTCTCCTTTAAAGTAGTATGATAACAGCTGCAGCAAGCACAAGTGCAAAGCCTGCAAGCTTTACATATACATAGTCTGCATCATTTGCTTCTCTTTTACCTCTGAGCATTTTGGGAACTATGAGCCTTGATGCATAAGACATGCATGCTCCCAAAACGAGCAACACAAGCGCTAATATTTTCATTGGCACATCTCCTCATCTGAGCAGGGGGCTATGTTACACGCCTCTGGAAAGACAGCCCACCAGACGATAGTCAAAATCAGAAACGGTTTTCTTCATTGCAAGGCCTTCGTCTATATCAACATCATCGAGCTGGCCGTTTTTGATTATTACCACACGGTTGGATTTGCCCTCCAAAATAAGGTCGATGGCTTTCATACCCATCTGCGCAGCAATTACCCTGTCATGAATTGTGGGGCTGCCTCCGCGCTGAATATGACCAAGAACTGTGGCTCTTGTTTCTACTTCTGTGCATTCTTCAATCATTTCGGCAAGCTCCTGAGAGCCGCCCACACCCTCGGCAATGATGACGATGTGGTGCTTTTTGCCTACTGCCTGGCCTAATTTGATGTCTTCTACAATTCGGTTTACAAGTTCAACCTTGGGACAACCCTTGTCTTTTTCAGGCACGAGAACCATCTCGGCTCCTGTGGCAAGAGCCACCTCAATTGCAATGTAGCCTGCATTTCTGCCCATAACCTCAATGAGTGAGCAGCGCTGATGGCTGGTGGCTGTGTCGCGCACCTTGTCCACCGCTTCCATGGCGGTGTTGAGTGCTGTGTCATAGCCTATTGTATATTCTGTGCATGAAATGTCATTGTCTATAGTGCATGGAATACCTATTGTTGGAATACCGTTTTCAGAGAGCTTCTGAGCACCGCGGAATGAGCCGTCACCGCCAATGACAATCAAGGCATCAATGCCTTTTTTTTTGATAATTTCCACTGCCTTGGCAATACCTTCCTCAGTGGCAAACTGTTTGCTGCGGGCAGTCTGCAAAACTGTGCCGCCTCTTTGAATGAGGTCACACACGCTTGATGCATTGAGGTCTATAAACTCACCGCGCAAAAGACCGTGGTAGCCTCTTTCAACGCCAATCATTTTAAAGCCTCTGGAAAGGCCGTATCTTACAACAGAGCGTATGGCGGCATTCATACCGGGGGCATCGCCGCCGCTTGTGAGCACACCAACTGTTTTAATTTCCATTATATTTCCTCCTATTAAATAACACTTGCGTATTATATCATAACCCTTATATAATATATACTATTTTTTGTCAAAAATCAAGTAAGATTAGTATTTTTGGTTTATTAGCTCAAATTTAACACAAATATAGCCGCAGTTAATGTTATTTTACATATATATTATCCTCTCCTAACCTCTGCGCAAGAGAGGCGAGCAGCGAGTCTGATATCATGACGCCGTGCTCTGAATCGGATCTGAGCACTGCACCCGAATCCATAATTTTCACACAAAGCATGCTCTGCCCGGGGAATTTGGCAAGAAGCGGTCTGAGATTGTCAAACTCTGACTTGTCACCCACGCGTATATATAGAGTTTTTGAAGGAGGTATCTTGGCAAGACTAAGCGGTGACGCCGAGTTTAGCATCAGCTCTGCTCCTTTTTCGTCATCACTCCATGATACCGAAGCCGAAATGCACACCGCCTCGCCCTCTTTGATATAGGCGCCATAGCGTGTCATGGCACTTTCAAATGCCACGAGGGGACACTCGCCTGTAAAATCTGAAAATGTCATTGAGGTGAGAGTTCTGCCCGATTTGGTGCGCCGTGATGATATGCCTGAAAGACGACCGCAAAGCTTTAAGTGCTTGCCGTCAAAATCAGGATTTTCGCAAATCTCGGCAACCGTGCAATCACTAAGAGCCTTTATTTTGAGCCTATAGGCATCGAGCGGATGGCCTGAAAAATACATGCCTGCAAATTCATATTCAAATGACATTTTGTTTTCGGCTGAAAAATCTTCACATTCACTGCTGACAAGCGGCTCATCGGTCTCGGGCTTATCAAAAGCCGAAAACCAATCGAGCTGACCGCCTGCAAGAGTGCGGCTACGCTCAAGGTGCTTGTCAACAAGGCGCTCACTGTTATATAAAAGCACGCGCCTGTTGGGATAAAGCGAATCGAAGCAACCGCATTTTATCATTATTTCCACACTTCGCTTGTTTATGTCATAGGCAGACATTCGTCTGACAAAATCCTCAAACGAGGTGAATTCACCATTTTTGCTTCGCTCATCGGCTATCTGGCAAGGGAATCTCTCGCCCACATTTTTGAGCCAGCAAAGACCAAAGCGCACATCGCTGCCCTCGGGTGTGAAATGGGCAAAGCTCTTGTTTACATCGGGTGGCAGCACCCTGATGCCATATTTGGCAAACGATGCAATATATTTCACGGCTTTGTTGATGTAACCCGCATAGTTGCGAAGCACTGCAGCAAGATAACAGGTGGGATAGTGAGCCTTGAGCCATGCAGTGCGGTATGCCACAAGTGCATAGCAGGCTGCGTGGGATTTATTGAAGGCATAGTTGGCAAAGTCTGAAAGAGAGTCGAATATTTCGCTTGCGCATTTTTCGTCTACTCCGCGCCTGATGGCGCCCTCTACAATAACCTCACCATTGTTTGAAAGACCATGAATGAAAATCTCGCGTTCCCTCGCCATTTCTTTTTGCTTTTTCTTTGCCATGCTGCGGCGCACAAGGTCGGCTCTGCCAAGAGAATAGCCGGCGAGCGAGCGCACAATCTTCATGACCTGCTCCTGATATATTGCAACGCCGTAGGTGTCTTCTAAAATAGGCTTGAGCAGAGGATGGCGATAGGTTATTTTGTCGGGATTTTTTACATTTTCCAAAAAGAGAGGAATCTGGTCCATGGGACCCGGACGATAGATTGATGTGGTGGTAATGATATCGGAAAGCTTTGACGGATTGAATTTTCTAAGAAAGGTCTGAAGACCCGGATTTTCGAGCTGAAATACAGCGTCGGTATCGCCTTTTGAAATGAGCTCAAAGGTTTTAGGGTCAGCAAGGTCGATGGAATCTATGCTGATTTGCTCTCCATACTGCTTGTTTACCATGTCAATTGTATCATCAATTATTGTGAGATTGCGAAGACCCAAAAAATCCATTTTGAGAAGTCCGATTTTTTCAAGTGCCGCCATGGGATATTGGGTGAGAAGACCCGTTTCACACTGCTGCAAAGGCACATAACGAGTGAGCTCATCATCGCCAATCACCACGCCTGCGGCATGGGTGGATGCATTGCGCGGGAAGCCCTCGAGCTTCATGGCAATGTCAAGAAGTTGTCTGACTTCGGGGTCAGTGCGATACATTTGCGAAAGCTCGGCCGATTGCTCAATGGCGCTTTTGAGCTTTATGTGCAGCACTCTGGGCACCGCGCCCGATACCTTGGAGGTGAGTGCCAGATTTATGCCCATCACCCTACCCACATCCTTGATAGCAGCACGGGCAGCAAGAGTGCCAAAGGTGATAATCTGGGCAACTCTGCCAGAGCCGTATTTTTGGGCAACATAGCTGCGCACTTCATCGCGGCGCCTATAGCAAAAGTCGATGTCTATATCAGGCATGGAAACTCTTTCGGGATTGAGAAAACGCTCAAACAAAAGATTGTGCTCTATGGGGTCAATCTGAGTGATATCGAGGCAATATGCCGCAAGACTGCCTGCCGCCGAGCCTCTGCCGGGGCCCACGGATATGCCCTCAGAGCGAGCATGGCGGATAAAATCATGCACAATGAGAAAATAGTCGGTATAACCCATCTGACCGATGGTGGCAAGCTCATAGTCGAGGCGTTTGGTAAGTTCGGAAGTTATCTTGGCATATTTTTGATTCATGCCGTCTATGCAAAGCTTGCGAAGATACTGCTCGTGACTCAACGGCGAATCTATGGTGATGCTTGGCAGGTGGAGAGTGCCCATGTCGATGGTGAGATTGCACATGTCGGCAATGTGCACACTATTTGCCACAGCCTCAGGGCAATCGGGAAAAAGCTGTGCCATTTCGTCACCGCTTTTGAAATAATATTGGTCGCCCTCCATCTTCATGCGATCAGTGTCGGAGAGCTTTTTGCCTGTTTGAATACAGGTGAGCACATCCTGAAGAAGTGCCTCATCGCTCGATACATAGTGCACATCATTGGTGGCAACAATGCCAATGCCCGTGCGACGGGAAATTTCAATGAGAGCAGAGCGAACTTCAGCTTCTTCTTTAAGGCCGTGATTTTGTATTTCAAGGAAGAAATTTTCCTTGCCAAATATATCGGCAAAGCGAAGTGCCGTATCGAGTGCCGCATCATAGCCGGAGTGAAGATATGCCGACGGCACATCGCCCCTGATGCATGCGCTAAGGGCAACGAGCCCGTCGCTGTGGGCTCTGAGCAGCTCTAAGTCTATGCGCGGTTTATAATAAAATCCGTCAAGATGAGCTTTGGTGACAAGGGTCATGAGATTGCGGTAGCCGGTTTCATTTTTGCATAGCAAAACAAGATGCCCATAGCGCTTGTCTAATGTGGCATCTTTGTCGAAACGGCTGCGGGGGGCAGTGTAGACCTCGCAGCCAATTATAGGCTTTATGCCGCGCGAAACGGCTGCTTCATAAAACTCAATTGCACCATACATGACGCCATGGTCAGTGATTGCCACCGCTTTCATGCCAAGCTGCGCAGCTTTTTCCATGAGGCGGTCAATGTGTGCCGCACCGTCGAGAAGGCTATATTGAGTATGAAGATGCAAATGTACAAAATCCTGCATGGGCTACTCCTTAAGCAGTTGCGTTAATACTTTTCGGCTTCTTCCACAAGCTTGCGCAAGCGATGATTAACTCCCGATTTGCCAAGAGGCGGATTCATCATCTCACCAAGCTCTTTGAGACCAAGCTCTTTGTATTCAAGCCTGAGCCTTGCCACCTCCCTGAGCTGGTCACTCATTTTGTCGAGCACACCGAGCTTTTGCAGCTTTTCGATTGCCTGAGCCTGCCTGAATGCAGCATCTAAGGTTTTGGTCATGTTGGCATTGTCACAATTCATTTTGCGGTTTATGGAGTTGCGCATGTCCTTAATGATTTTGATGTTATGATATTCCATGACCGAATCATATGCACCAAGCAGAGTGAGAATGT
>JAFVSB010000102.1 GCA_017503945.1 Clostridia bacterium | reverse complement strand
TTGTAACAGATATTTAATATTCATAAAATGTTTACTTGTGTAAATGCAGCTTTCGTGATATAATAATATTATACTAATATTATCAGGTGATTATATGAAGAAAAACAGTGTTATAACAGTTTCTGTATTTGCAGTTTTAATTATTACAGGGCTCATTTTAGTGCTTTCGTTTACGGGCAATGATGCCAAAGAAGCAGTTAATCCTGCCGATGAATTCTTGTCATCATCAGATGCAGTGGCAGGCGAAAACAACAGCGAAATCAACACCGACCTCACGCCGGCTGAGGTGGCAGGCTACTACATTGACAACAGTGACGGCTGGTACTATAGCTTTACCCATGCTCCGTCCGGCGAGTATGACGGCAGCTTTTCGGCAGGCTTCGACGCCTCTCACGCCCTCACCGATCAAAACCCCCAAAGTGCCTTTACTGCAGGAGGCAACTGGAAACTTGAAAAAGGCGAAATAGAGCTCTACAGTGAGGGTGTGTATCGCTCGTCGATGTGGGTGTGTGGTGATTATATAGTAGATTCGCTCAACTATTTTGTGGGCCACATCGATCCTGATGACGGCAAAATCCAGTCGGTATTTGTGAGCAAGGCGGGTGAAAGCGGTGACACTCAGGTGTTCAATCTTTACTCCGATGGCAAGCTCATAATGGAGATTATCCGCAATGACGGCACTGCCGATTCGGCGGCGCAAAGCTCAGAGCTTCCGCCATATCAGATGCTTGCAGGTACCTATGCCATAAATGGTGACAAAATCGCCATCACAATTGGCACCGCTGTGCAGGAATATTATGTGGTAAATGACGGCTTTGCCAAGTGGAAATATGTAAAAAAATGATTTTTTGCCAGACAATTAAATAAATTAAAGGGAATGTGTTTCATGGAGCTCAAACAACTTATAGATGAATTCACATCGATTTTTGGCGGCAGCAAAGATGACATCAGAGTGTTTGCATCACCTGGCCGAGTGAACCTCATTGGTGAACATACCGACTATAACGGCGGTTGTGTTTTCCCCGCAGCTCTCGACCTCAAAACCACCATCGTTATGCGCAAAAGAGATGATGGCGTACTTCGCCTCAAAGCCACTGACCTTGATGGCATTGTGGAGGCAGACATCACAATGCTTGATTCCTACAAGGGCATTGGCTGGGGAGAATATCAGCTCGGTGTGGCATATATGCTGTCGCGCTTTGGCTATGACATCTGCGGAGCCGACATGCTCTATGACGACACCGTGCCCCATGGCGGCGGGCTTTCGTCGTCGGCGGCAATTGAGGTGTCTACCGCGCTTTGCTTTGCCACTCTTTCCAATGAGAAAAACGGCATAACCAAAAGTGTGGACATGATCCAAATGGCAAAGATATCACAGCTGGCAGAGCACGAATATGCAGGCGTTAACTGCGGCATCATGGACCAGTTTGCATCGGCAATGGGCAAGAGGGGCCATGCAATTTTTCTCAATTGCAAAAATCTTGACTATAAGCTCGTGCCGCTTGAGCTTGGCGAGTGCAAAATTATAATCTCCAACACTTGCAAAAAGCACGCTCTCGGCGCTTCCAAATATAACGAAAGGCGCAATGAATGTGAGAGAGGGCTTGAGCTTTTGCAAGCGGCAATGCCCCAAAAGACCTGCCTTTGCGATATAACCGAGGCAGAATATAAAGCTCATGCGCACCTGATTGATGATGAAACAACAGCAAAGCGCGTGCGCCATGTCATAGGTGAAAATGCAAGAGTGCGCAGTGCAGTTGAGGCTCTCAGCATAGGTGACATCGAGGCCTTTGGCGCTTTGATGAATGCATCTCATGATTCGCTTTGCCATGATTATGAGGTCACAGGCTTTGAGCTCGATACCATGGTAGATGAAGCCCGAAAGATAGACGGCGTGCTCGGCACGCGCATGACAGGTGCAGGCTTTGGCGGGTGCACAGTAAGCATTGTAAAAAATGATGCAGTACGCACTTTCATTGCCGAGGTTGGCAAAAATTACGAAGCTGCCACAGGCATAAAACCGTCATTTTATGTGACCGAAACAGGTGACGGCGGCAAAGAAATAAAATTATAATACAGGTGATAAAATGGATATCGTAGTAGCTACCAACAACAAAGGCAAGCTTGCCGAAATAAAGAAGATTTTAAAAGACCACAATGTGCTGTCGCAAAATGATGTGGGTGCATTTGTCGATGTGGACGAAACAGGCACCACCTACGAAGAAAACGCACTTTTAAAGGCTCAGGCAGTGAGAGCATATACCGACAAAATCATCATTGCCGATGATTCGGGCCTTGAGGTGGATGTGCTCGGGGGTGAGCCCGGGCTCTACAGTGCGCGATATGCAGGCGAGGGCACAACACCTGACCAGGGCATGGACAAGCTCCTTGCAAAGCTTGCAGGATTCTCATTTAAAGAAAAGACCGCCCGCTTTATATGCTGCATCACCCTTCTCATGCCAAGCGGCACCGTTCACACCTTCCGCGGTGAGTGCGAAGGCTTCATCACAGATCAAAAGTGCGGTGAGCACGGCTTTGGCTTTGACCCTGTGTTCTGGGTGGAGTCTTGCGGCAAGACCTTTGCCGAAATTTCTGATGAAGAGAAAAACCGCATCAGTCATCGCTATAAGGCGCTCAATATGCTAAAAGAATTTTTAGACGAGCTCTAAATGCATCACTTACTTGACTTTTATATGCTAATTTAGTATAATATAACATGTATGGAATCAATATACATACGGAGGTGTTAACAATTATTTACTTAAAGGTTATTGACAAAAAAGGCCGGCTCAAGTATAAGGAGCAAGGCAAAAACCTCACCGTCACCTATAAGGGCGAATTTGCCGAGGGTGACAAAATCAGAGTGGACATCACCGAAGGTGAATTTGTGGCAGTGAAGCTCGATCCATCAATGAGCGAGAGCATTGTTCACATTCCAAACAAATCGTTCATCTTTGAAGTGCCCACAGGTGTGCTTATTGCAGGCTATGCACCCGGAGCTTTTGCGGGTGATGAGCATGTGATTTGCGCCAGAGAGGTAGACGATGATGAGATTTATGCATATCGCAACATTGCACTCAACTCTCACGATTTGCACGGAGATGTCAAATTCTTCCCCCATGCAAGTGCCAACTTTGTAACGCGCGGGCTTTCTTGCTTTTATGAGCGAAATGCAATAGACGGCAACACCCAGAACGAAGGTCACGGCGCATACCCCTACAACTCATGGGCAGGCGGTGCCAGAGATGACCTGGAGTATCGCATTGATTTTGGCCAGAAGGTAGAAGTTGAAAAGTTCGTTGTTTATCTCAGAGCCGATTTCCCCCACGATACCTACTGGAAATCCATCGACTTTGAATTTTCCGACGGTACCACCGTCACAGGCAATTTCGACGGCATTGCAGCAGGGCAGGAGGTAGTGCTCCCCGAAAAGAAAGAAACAGAGTACATAATACTCAAAAAACTGACTCAGGTATCATATCCGCTTTCATGGGCGGCTCTCAGTCAGATTGAGGTTTACGGCAAATATATCAAAAAGGAGTGGAAAACCTTGGAAATCAGAAATGCATCTAACTCAAAAGATGTGAAACACTATACCACAGAAAGACTCAGAGAAGAGTTCCACATAAGCAACCTCTTCACCAAAGATAACATCCGCATGGTCTACAGCCACATTGACCGCATCATCACAGGCGGTTTCATGCCTGTGTATGGAGAGCTCAAGCTCTCAGCAGGCAAGGAGCTTGCGGCAGACTATTTCCTCCAGAGAAGAGAGATGGGTTGCATCAACATCGGCGGCAAGGGCATCATCACCATCGACGGAGTGGACTATGAAATGAACCCCCGCGACGGCATCTACATTGGCATGGGCAACAAGGAAATCATCTTCAAAAGCTGCGACAGTGAAGACCCTGCCAAATTCTACATAAGCTCATGCCCTGCTCACAAGGCATACCCCATTGTAAAAATTGATATCACCAAGGCACGCAAGGTGCCCTGCGGCAGTGTTGAAGACTGCAACAAGAGAGTCATCAATCAATACATTCACCCCGATGTAATCCAGAGTTGCCAGCTTGCCATGGGTCTCACCCAGCTCGAACCGGGCTCCAACTGGAACACCATGCCCTGCCACACTCACGACAGAAGAATGGAAGTGTATCTGTATCTTGACATGGAAGAAAACGATGCAGTGTTCCACATGATGGGCGAGCCAACTGAAACCCGCCACATCATCATGCACAATGAAGAAGCCGTTATCAGCCCCAGCTGGTCGATCCACACAGGCGTTGGCACCAAGGCATATTCATTCATCTGGGCAATGTGTGGCGAAAATCAGGAATTTGATGACATGGACTTTATTGAAACAAAAGACCTTAAATAAATTTTTTAGGAGGACACAAAAATGTTTGATATGAACAAATTCAGCCTTGAAGGCAAAGTAGCACTCGTTACGGGTGCATCCTACGGTATCGGCTATGCAATTGCATCCGGTCTTGCAAAAGCAGGTGCCAAAATCGTTTTCAACGACATCAAGCAGGAGCTTGTAGACAAAGGCCTAGAAGCTTATGCCAAAGACGGCATCGACGCTAAGGGTTATGTGTGTGATGTAACCAATGAAGATGCAGTAGCCGAGCTTGTAGCTACCATCGAAAAAGAAGTGGGCGTTATTGACATCCTCGTTAACAACGCAGGCATCATCAAGAGAATCCCCATGTGTGAAATGACCGCAGCTGAGTTCAGACAGGTTATCGATGTTGACCTCAATGCTCCTTTCATCATGTCCAAAGCTGTTATTCCCTCAATGATTAAAAAGGGTCACGGCAAAATCATCAACATCTGCTCAATGATGAGTGAGCTCGGCAGAGAAACCGTTTCGGCATATGCTGCTGCAAAGGGCGGTCTCAAAATGCTCACCAAAAACATC
>JAFVSB010000101.1 GCA_017503945.1 Clostridia bacterium | reverse complement strand
TCGGGGATGTAATCGGTTTGACTGAATTACAACAATATTTCCCGAACCTATTGAAAAACGAAAATCAGAATGGTATAATCACAACCGTTGGTAAGTGTGGTAAAAAGTCATCCCTTGATGCTATACTGCACAGGCAGCAATTGCTGAAATGTAATTTTCATATAAAATTAAAAATCCTTGTGTACTTTTTGTACACAAGGATTTTTTTTGTGTGTCAGATGTCAGATTGTTTCCACCACAATCATATTGGTGTTTCCGGAGTTTCCGTTAGTAAGACCGCCCGTCATTACTATACAATCGTCTTTTTTCAAATTGAGCTTTGTTTTAGCAACATTTCGAGCATGATAAAATAATACATCGGTAGATGTGAAAACATCACTGAGCACAGGCAGCACGCCCCACGAAAGAGCAAGCTTATACCATGCTTTTTTACTTGTGGTCATTCCGATTATGTCCATAGGTGCTCTGAAGCGCGACACCATTCTCACAGTCATTCCCGACATTGAAGTTACCACTATTGCTCTTGCTTTAATATCTATTGCCATGCCGCAGGTTGAATGTGACACTGCATCCACATTGTCCTTGATTTTGAAATCACTGTTTCTGAATCTTTTTATGTAATTGATATGGCTTTCGGTTTCTTCAACAATTTGTGACATGGTTTTAATTGTTTCAACAGGATATTTGCCCGCTGCCGATTCACCCGAAAGCATCACAGCGCTTGTTCCGTCATAAACCGCATTTGCCACATCGGAAATTTCAGCTCTTGTGGGTCTTGGATTATATATCATCGACTCAAGCATTTCAGTTGCGGTAATTACCCTCTTGCCAAGCAAACGGCATTTTTCTATGATGTATTTTTGCACCGCAGGAAGCTCTGCAAAAGGAATTTCAACTCCAAGGTCACCTCTGGCAATCATGACGCCGTCACATTCTGAGCAGATTTCTTCAACATTGTTAATACCGGTGCGGTTTTCAATTTTTGCAATGATTCCAATTTCTTCGCCGCCGTTTTCTTTCAAAAACTTCTTCACATCTAAAACATCCTGCTTGCTTGATACAAATGAAGCCGCCACAAAATCAACTTCGTTTTTGATTCCAAAAAGCAGGTCATCTTTGTCCTGCTGGCTAAGATATACCTTGTTGAGCACCTTTCCGGGGAAGCTCATGCTCTTTCTGTCAGAAAGCACACCACCCACACGCACCGTGCATATCACATCAGTTCCTTTAATTTCGTCTACATCACATATTACAAGCCCGTTGTTTACCAGTATCACATCTCCGGGTTCAAGGTCATCGGTGAGCTTGTCATAATTTACGCTCACTTCGTTTTGGTTTCCTACAATGTCTCTTGTTGTAAAAGTAAATTTGTCACCGTCAGATAGTGTGATGCTGCCATTTTCAAAGGTTTTAATTCTGTATTCAGGGCCCTTGGTATCAAGCATGATAGCAATTGGGATTTCAAGCTTTTCTCTCACACTTTTAATCATGTCAATTTTTCTTTGATGCTGCTTGTAGTCGCCGTGAGAAAAATTGAGCCTTGCCACATTCATACCGGCGTTACACATTTGAGTTATTATTTCCTCTGTGTCGGTTGCAGGTCCCAATGTGCATATTATTTTTGTTTTTCTCATAGATTTGTCATCCTTTCAATATAGTATGTTTATTTATAATGCGGCAGTTCCGATTTTGACGGCGCATTTTTGGGAAATTTCAAATCGCCCATGAGAGAAGCATAGGTGATTACATCATCACCAAACCTCTCTTTTAGGTCACAAAAGGTTTTCTGGAAGGTTTCGCCTTTTTCTTTTTTTGTTTCATCGTCAAAAAAAGACATTTGCTGTGCACAGTCTTCATTTTTCAGATTTGTTGTTCTCACAGACACGCTTCTCACACATAGTGAATTTTGAAACTTGTACTTTTGTTCAAACAAGGCATATGCTTTTTTTGCAATTTCATATGCACTGTGAGTAGGGGAGCCTAATTGCAGGCAAAATTGTTTGGTTTCGAGCTTGTCATTTTTTATTTCTATTGCCACTGAACCTGCAAGCAATTTGTTTTTTCTAAGTGATTCTTCAATCGACAAGCTTAGCTTGTATATCACTTTCCACACACTGTTTTTGTCAGTCAGGTTCTCGCGGCAAGTGACCCCGTGACTTATGCTTTTTGGCATAGCTTTGTATGTGGCATAACTAACAGGAGAGCACTCAAGCCCGTTGGCACATTCCCACATTCTTAGTCCGTTTTTGCCAAAGTTTTTCTCCAAAAACTCCTTTGGCGCACATGCCAGATCTCCAATGGTTTCAATTTTATATTGTCTGAGTTTCTGCGCGTTTGATTTACCCACACCCAGCAGTGTGTCAACGCCCAGATGCCAGATTTTTTCTTTGAAATTTTCTTTTTCTATCACTGTCACTGCATCGGGTTTTTTCATGTCACTGCCAAGCTTGGCAAAAGTTTTGTTGAATGATACCCCCACGCTTACCGTTAACCCTGTTTCGGCTTTTACTCTTTCTTTAATAGTGTGGGCAATTGTCTCGCCGTTTCCAAAGAGTCGCACACTCCCTGTCACATCAAGCCAGCATTCGTCTGGGCCGAAAGATTCTATTTTGTCTGTATAATCCATGTATATCTTTTTAACAGCCTTGCTGTACTCGTGATATTTTTCAAAATGAGGCGGCACAATAATCAACGACGGACACTTTGCCCGGGCTTTCCAGATGGGCTCTCCCGTCATCACGCCGCATTTTTTTGCCTTTTCATTTTTTGCAAGCACGATGCCGTGTCGGTCTTCTTCACTTCCGCACACAGCCAGATATTCATTTTTTAATGACGGATTTAATACAGTTTCCACAGATGCATAAAAGTTGTTTAAATCACTGTGCAATATAATC
>JAFVSB010000100.1 GCA_017503945.1 Clostridia bacterium | reverse complement strand
GCACAGATGCCCTGACCAAGAGAACCGGTGGACATGTCTACTCCGGGCACACCTTTCATGTCAGGATGACCTTGGAGATAGCTGTTGATACTGCGAAGGGTAACAATGTCTTCCTTGGGGAAATATCCTTTTTCGGCAAGTGCTCCGTAAAGCGCCGGTGCGCAGTGACCTTTGGAAAGGACAAATCGGTCTCTGTCGGGATCTGAAGGATTAGCAGGGTTCACATTCATTTCATCGAAATAGAGAACCGCCAGAATGTCTGATATCGAAAGTGAACCTCCCGGATGACCCGAAGCAGCATTGTACACACCATCGATGGCATGTTTTCTGATTTTGTAGGCTGTGAGTGCGAGCTGTGTGTTGGTTATCATATGTAGAAACCTCCTTGGTTATTTAATTAAAGCTTATTCATTTGCAGCATCAATGCACATTGATATGATTTCTTCAAGGCGCTGTGTGTCTTTTTTGATATAGATATATCCTATAAGTGCTTCAAGCCCCGTGGCGATGCGATAATCAATTATGTCGGCATTTTTGGCGCTGGTGTATGAATGAGCATTTCTGCCGCGCTTGAATGCATCAGTTTCTTCGGGGGTGAGTTTTTCTTTGATGATGTGGTATATCTTAGACTGCGCCTTAGCGCTCACATAGTGAGTGGCTGCCTTGTGGAGCTTAGAGACGGGCATGTTGGAAGAATGCATTATATAACTTCTTATATACATCTCATACACTGCATCGCCAATGTAGGCAAGCGACAGCGGTGATACCTGATTTGGCGAGATGGCAATTTCAAACTTTGTCATATTATATCCTTTTCCACTTTACTCCGCCGCGTGTGTCCTCAAGAGCTATGCCCGCATCTTTGAGCATATCACGAATTTCATCGGCTCGTTTAAAGTCTTTATTTTTTCTGGCATTGTTTCTTTCTTCAATTAAAGCTTCAATATCAGAATCGAGGAAATCCTGCTTTTGCTCTTTCAGAATTCCAAGCACATTCATGAGTTCTTCGATAAGAGAAACAGCTGCATCGATGCAAGGTGCACAAGTACTTTCATTGAAGTTGGTGTTAGTATATTTTACAATATCGAATATTGTAGAAACAGCATCGGCAGTGTTGATGTCATCATCCATTGCTTTGATGAATGCAGCCTTGAATGAGTCAAGCTCAGAAAGTGTGGATGGGTCAGCTTCACCTACAGGTGCACTCTGGCTGAGAAAACGAAGATTTGCAAGGCAGGTGTTGATGCGCTCCAAGCCAGTTTTTGCCTGAGTGAGTAATTCATCACTGAAATTGATGGGGTTACGGTAATGAGCAGAAAGCATGAAAAATCTGATTACGATGTAGTCAAACTTTTCGGCAACATCTCTTACTGTGAAAAAGTTGCCAAGTGATTTACTCATTTTTTGATTATCTACATTAATGTATCCATTGTGGAGCCAATAATTGGCAAAAGTTGCATCATGGGCACACTCACTCTGGGCAATTTCATTTTCGTGATGAGGGAAAATGAGGTCCTTACCGCCGGAATGAATGTCAATTGTTTTGCCAAGATATTTGTTTGCCATGGCACTACATTCAATGTGCCAACCGGGGCGACCCATGCCCCACGGGCTCTCCCAAGCAGGCTCGCCCGGCTTTTGTGCTTTCCATACTGCAAAATCCATGGGTTCTTTTTTCTTGTCACCAATTTCAATGCGAGCGCCAAGCTCCAGATTTTCGAGTGGCTGATGAGAAAGCTTGCCATACTCAGCAAATTTCTTTACACTGAAATACACATCACCATCTACATTATATGCATAGCCTTTTTCTTCAAGAGTTTTAATTAAAGTGATAATGGGATCTATATTTTCTGTGGCTCTTGGATGAACTGTTGCTTTTTTGATACCAAGGCCTTCAGCATCTTTGAAATATTCACAAATAAAACGCTCAGCAAGCTCTTTAACACTAATGCCTTCTTCATTTGCTCTTTTTATCATTTTGTCATCGATATCGGTGAAGTTCTGAACAAAGCTTACTTCGTATCCGCGATATTCAAAATACCTTCTGAGAGTGTCAAAGATGATAAACGGACGCGCATTTCCTATGTGAAAATAATTATATACGGTAGGACCGCAGGAATACATTTTTACTTTGCCTTCTTCGATGGGCACAAATTCTTCTTTTTTGCCCGTCATGCTGTTATATAGTTTCATTTTTGTTTTCCTCCGAATTAATATCCTTTTTCAGCTTTTCAATTTCAGCTCTTAATCTGCAAAGCTCCATTGATACCGGGTCGGGCACGTGAATCTGGTCAAG
>JAFVSB010000099.1 GCA_017503945.1 Clostridia bacterium | reverse complement strand
TAGAAGCCTGTGCATTCAAGAACAACATCTACATCGAGAGCGCCCCAAGGACATTCATTTGCATCTTTGATAGCATAGATTTTGATTTCTTTGCCGTCTACAGTGATGAAATCTTCACCAGCTGTAACTGTGTGGCCATCGTATCTGCCCTGAGATGAGTCATACTTGAGAAGATGAGCAAGCATCTTGGGATCTGTGAGGTCGTTGATTGCAACAACTTCATAACCTTCTGCACCAAACATCTGTCTGAATGCCAAACGGCCGATACGGCCAAAACCATTAATAGCAACTTTAACTGCCATTTTACTTCCTCCTTAAAGTTAAAAGATTTTACTTTAGTTTATATTTTACTATAAATTGTAAAAATATGCAAGATGTGTTGTTAAAAAATTAACACAAAATTTATTCATTTATGTATACTTTTTTCATTACAATTGGTGAAACAGGGGCACCGTTGCGGTCAACTTCGGAACCTGCGATTTTGTCAATGACATCTGTACCCTGAACTACTTTGCCAAAGCCTGCATATTCACCGTCGAGATCGTGCGATGAGGTGAGCATTATCATGAACTGTGCATTGCCTGAATCGTACTGGGTGGGAATATGATTGAGGGCAAGAGTGTATTTTTCGAGCTTGAGAGCATTGCTCCTGCCGTTTTTGGTAAATTCACCGATGACGGTGGTAGCAAGCGATGCTGCGTTGTCGGCTTTGAGTGCAGGTGAAGATTCGGATGTGACAAGCGCCTGGCTGTGACGGATTTGCTCTATGGTGAAGCCGTTGTAAAAGCCGCCGTCAACAAGTGCAAGAAAATGACGGACCGTATCGGGAGCATGCTCGGGATAGGTTTCTACAACGAATTTGCCGTGAGCTTCTGTTTCAAAAGTAACAAAGGTGTGCTCGGGTGCTGCAGATGAAGTGGCAATATTTTCAACCACAGGAGCATCATGATTGGAACCATCACCAGCATCATTGCCTGGCGAGCAAGCAGCAAAAATGCAGCATATTGCAAAAAGCACAAACAAGGATTTGATTATTTTCATAATAACCTCCACGCAAAACAATTATATTAGTGTGACCAGACTCGAACTCTCACTGCCTGAGAGCCTGGTCATACTAACATTATAACTGTTTTTTTATAATATTGCAACATTGATTTGTAAATAATATATCGGGAGGGATTATTATGTGCACCGCAATAAGCTGCAGTCAAAATCATCATTGGTTTGGCAGAAATCTTGATATGGAATGTTCTTTTGGCGAAGAAATCATAATTACACCGCGTAATTACAGGATTGATTTTCGCTCGAAATCATCTTCCTTCAGGCACCATGCAATAATCGGAACAGGGATAGTAAAGGGTGACTATCCCCTCTATTATGATGCAGCAAACGAGCACGGACTTGCTATGGCGGCACTGAGATATGCCGATGCAAAATATGCAAATCCGACAAGCGACAAAGACAACATAGCAAGCTATGAAGTGATATTGTGGGTGCTTAGCCAATGCAAAAATGTTGACGAGGCAAAAAAACTATTGAAAAAAGCAAATGTTACCACTGCTGCCTTTGCCAAAGACATGCCCCCCTCTCCCCTACACTGGATAATAAGTGACAAAAAAGCT
>JAFVSB010000098.1 GCA_017503945.1 Clostridia bacterium | reverse complement strand
TTTGAAAAAAGCTATAGCGTGCAAGCGCATACACAAAAACAGTTTCCTATGCTGTATGCGCTTGCAGCAACGGCGCAAATAGCTTTTGCGCGTCGTTGCGTGCGCATGGCTTTTGAAAAATTCCCGAATTATTAAATTTAGTGGCTAAAGGGGGTATCAAAGGGGGAAAATATCCCCCTTTGATAAATCGATAAACAATAATTTCTCAAAATTCTTCTAAACATTATAAAAATCATATCGCCCAAGCTTTTGAGTGCACATATCCAGCGGATCATCGCCGAGCAGTGACTTTTGCAATGCGTTCTTGCGCGGTGAGATGGGGTTTGCCATGAGCACATAGCGCACACAGTCGTATATATGATCCTCACTGTGGGTGTTGATATCCTCCACATTTGACTCGTCATAGATGAGATTGGGCACTGTACGAATGAAATGGCGGCAGTTTTTGAACACATACATCATCGGTATGCCCCCGTCGTCAAATGCGAGGCGATAGTGAAATTGCATCTTGCCGGGGAGCCTTTGATGGTCGCCAAAATCAAAGAACACGCCCTCGCGCGCCATCATGTCGGCAATTGACTGCCCGGTCTCGGCTTTGGCAATGGCAGGATCGGCAATGCCGCGCACTTTTTTGCCCTTTAGGTTGGGGTGAGACGATTCAAGCTCTCTTATTTTGCGCGCAATTTCGGCGGGAGTGTCGCGAAGTCCTGTGTCGGGGGTATCGGTGCAGCCATAAAGCTCGGCTATCACATAGGCTCTGCCGTCGTGGTCGGCGGCTATCCACTCCACTGCATACGGCTTGGAATAGCCAAAGTCAAATCCGCGGTATATTTTCCAGTGTTTTGGCACTTCAAATGGGTCGATAACATGGGTAAAGCACCTGTCGGCATAGTGGGCGGGGTCGTTTTTCCACTCGGTAAACACCTGCCCCGAGAAGCTGTCCCAGTTGCCGTAGAGTAGAGCCTCACGCTCCTTGTGGGGCAGCATGGACAAGTTGGCTATGTAGCCCGGGTCATTTTCGAGTAATCGCTTGTTGTCAAAAACAGTAGACGGCACAAAAATACGGTCACGAGTGACCTCAGTGAGCTTGCCGTCGGGCGAGGCAACCTGCATTTTGCTTATGATGGGAGTCAGCGGCGGCGCGGCTGTGATGAAGCGCTCTTTTACCCAGCCATGACCTATGCCGCCGGGGTTGGTGGTAGAGCGTATATACACCCTGGTGCCGCTGCCCGAGGGGCGGTTTCGGGAAAACATATATGAATATTCGTCCCACGAAAAGTGCGTGAGCTCGTCGAAGGCTATAAAATCATAACGCTTGCCCTGATAGTTGATGCGGTCAGAAGTGTGCTGCATGGCGCCAAAATATATCTTGGCTCCCGATTCAAACTGCCACACATGCTTGGTTTCGTTGTAGCGTGCGTTAGGAAAAGCAGCAGTGTAGAGCTCGCGGCTTCGGTCGATCAGCTCCGATAGCTGAGGGTAGGTTTTGCGCAGTATCAGCGCTCTGTAGTGCCCAATGTGCACCTGCCTGAGTGCCTCGGTGAGAATAGCGTCGGACTTGCCGCCTCCCGCAGCGCCCCCATAGAGAGCTTCATATTCGGGGCGCGACTGAAAGATAGCCTGCTTTGTCTGAGGTGTCCATATCACATTCATTGCTCTGCCTCCACATCAGATATCACGATCACTCCGTGCTCTTCATCCTCTGACGATACACTCTTTGCATAGCTCTCTTGAATATCCTTGATGTCTTTTAAAGTGGACACAAGCTGCTTGAGTGCCGAGGTGTCAATGAGAGTTTCCCTCACAGTGCACACCTCTGTCTCTGTGTAGGTCTCCATCACGGGCTTTTTGAGCTCGGCGTCATATTCCACCTCTTTGGTGCGCTTTTTTTCGTGTTCTTCGCATTGGCTCAGCTCATCGATGGCACGGCTGAGCTTGTCGAGCATTCGGTCAGACAGGGTAAGTATGCGTTTTGTACGGTCGCAGTGAGCCTCCTCACAGGTGAGCGCGTCATATTCGTTTTTGTATTTTTCGGCAAATTCCTCGAAAGAAATGCCTGATGCGTCATTTATGTTCAATTAAAAAACTCCTTTCTATACTATATTGTAGCATAAAAAGGAGCGTCGTTTTCTTTTTGCCCAAGTGACGCCAAAGTCATGCGGCACAATGGTTTTGACGGCATATGCACCCATTTTTTTACCAAATGGGTGTTTTATTTTCTTGACTAAAGTTTTATTTTTCTATATAATATACATAATATAAGCAACTTCTTACGAAAGGAATTAATATTATGTCTAAAATAAAAATCGTATCGGATTCCACTGCCGATATCCCCAAAAACTTGCAACAAGAGCTCGGCATCGAGGTGTATGCCCTTCCCATCATCGACGGTGACAAGGAATATCTCGACGGCGTGAGCATTTCAAATGAAGAATTTTACAAAATTCTTGAAGAACGCGAAAAGCTCCCCTCATCATCACGAATGGCACCGGGCACCTTTACTGACACATGCCACAAAGCATGGAAGGAAGGCTATAGCGACCTGATATATGTGTGCATCAATTCCAAAGGCTCATCTACCTATCAGGGCACAGTGCTTGAGCTTGAAGATTTTTATGACGAAAACCCCGACGCCAGAGATGCCTTAAAGGTGCACATCATCGACTCCAAAACCTACAGCATGGCATATGGCTATGGTGCGGTAATCGGTGCACGCTTGGCAAAAGAGGGCAAAAGCGCCGACGAAGTGGTTGCTGCAATCAAAGACTGGATAGACCATTCGCGCATACTCTTTGTGCCGCTTGATTTAAAATGCGTCAAAAAAAGCGGCAGAGTGTCTGCCGCGGCAGCTTTTGTGGGTGATGCGCTGGGCTTAAAGCCCGTCATCACTTTTGAAGACGGCGAATCCAAAATCATAGCCAAAATAAGAGGCGAGAAAAAGGTCATTGGCGAAATGCTGAAGATGGTCAATGAAGACAGAGAGCCAGGCTCACCATATATGATAGTAAGCGGAAGCAACATGGAAATGTATGACAAATTCCGCGACAAGGTGTATGAAACGATGGATGTGCCGCCCACGCTTGAATATCCCGTTGGCTGCATCATTGCCATAAACGCAGGACCAAATGTGCTTGGAATAATATATAGAAGATAAATTATTGTTTAGTAAATAATGCACTTCGCAGGTTTGGGTATACTTTTTCCGCTTCGGCTTCGAAACAGCAAGCAGAGCTTGCCGTTTCTGCAGAGCCGCTGCAAAAGCACACCCAAACCTTGCAACATGCACAATTGGCGCAAAAACTCTTGGATGTTCTTGGAGAAAACCTCTGCAGGCGAAGCCGAAGAATCTCAAAAACGAGATTCCTCGCTATCACTCGGAATGACAGATAAACCGCCAAACAATAATTTAGCATGCAATTAAAACTTGAGTTTTGATTAATCCCATTCGTCTACTCAAGGAAAGCATTTAATTGAATTGCAGACTAAGTGGCTGCCTCACTAAAAAAGTGAGGCAGTCACTTAGTTTTATGATTAATTATCTATCAGATTTAAAAGCTCTTTATAATATTTCACGCCTTGTTTGAAGCTATAATACATCAATCGTCCATTAAGATGATTAGACGCCGCTTCATATTCTGCATAAGCCCTGCGGTGTTCTTCGGGCAAAGGGCTCAGGAATTTATCCATGAGCTTATCGGCTTTTTCGGTGAGCTTTTGGATTTCTTCTTCATCGATGGGTGCGCCATCGGTTGCATTTAATTGACGATAATATATATCCTCAAGAAAATTTAGCTTACGCCCTTCGCTTTCAGCTGCAATCAAAAATTGCAACAATTCATCGGCGCTCATTTTATTTTTGCTTTCAATCATCTTTGGTAATTCCTTTCAAATTAAAAAAGTGTGCAAACAATCGTTGTCTGCACACTGAAAAACGCAAATTCCGATTGTTGTCACACAAACCTAATTAAAGTGGGATTTTAATCACACAATAACCTGGAAGAATTTGCATTTTTGCTAAATTTATGGTTATTATATGATAAATGGGCACAACTATCCCTTTAAAATAAAAATCCTCTACCTTATATTCAATTAGATTTATGTGACTATATTATTATAACACAGGTTTTACGTTTTATCAATAGAAAGTTCAAATAACCCCCTTGCATATACATTACCGTAAACTGGCTTAGACTGCGTTTGCACAGGTTTTCTCCGATAATATATGAGCGCAATTTTATTTTGTTTATATTTATCTGTTAGATTTTCTCCAATGGAACTACAACCCACTCAAACATCTTTTTGAAATCATTAAAACAATCTTCGCATATCCAATGATAATGGTCTTCTGTGGAGTATGCCATTGTCGTTGATGAATCGATTCTTTCAGAGCAAAATGCACAATGCTCATGTTCCCAACCTTCTCTGTAAACCTTGAATGAGCCTTTTAACAAAGTTTTTCCAAACAAATATTCTTTTTGATTTGTCAATCTCCAATCAGTTTTCATTTTACATTAACCTCCTATTTCAGTTCAAAATGACCATCAGGAAATACTCTATATTGTTTTCCTTTAGAATCAGTATAATCCCAATGTGGTCCTATAGGGTCACCATGTTTTAAATCGGAATTCCATTTTTCTCCCGTTTTGGGGTTATACCAATTACCTTTTCCTTTATCCGGAGTAGATTTACCTCGCCACTCAAATCCTTTGCCGGGTGATTTACTGGGATTGTTTCCTGGATATTTAATAGATTTTTTAATTCCCTTAGCTGAATCTACTAATTTGTCGCTTTTATTTACAGTTTTTACTCCATCTCCGACCTTATCCACCATTTTAGCAAGCTTGGCCGAGTCTGCAACTTCACCTACAAATGGCACTGCGCCAAGAGCGCTGAGTCCTGCCGACACGAAATCTCCTCGAGCCAAATCGATGGGAATTGAGGCGAGGTCAGCAAATGTGTCAAGCCCCGGAATCAATGAAGCGATTGCAAGTCCGTCACTGAGTTTATCCAAAATGCTGCCCCAGGTGTTGCCGAAATTTCCTCCTGCGCCTCCGCCCATCAGTCAATCACCGACCTTCTTCTGGACTTTGAAAACTCGCTTTCAAAGGGAATGATGTTGATGCCCATGTCCTTGAATGGTTTGAATATGTTATCAGGTGCAGCACCATATACGATTATATTTTTGGGGTTTAATCGGCTCACAGTTTCTGCAAGCCCTTTTTTGAAATACTCTTTATCACTTTTGCTCTTAATGCATCCATGGCTGCCAAGTGCTACTGTTTTGTGTGGTTCAAT
>JAFVSB010000097.1 GCA_017503945.1 Clostridia bacterium | reverse complement strand
TATTATTTTACCAAATTACTGCAAGCCTTACCGATGCTGCATCGGACAAAGCCACTGTGGTCTCGCCGCCGTCTGTTTCAATGGTGACTGCATCAGGCGAATATGCAATGAGCTTTCCTGAAAGGAGCTTTGCGCCATCGATGGCTTTGTAGAGCTTGATATCTACCTCACGACCCATAAAACGCACAAAGTCTTTTTCGCGCTTTAGCTCGCGGTCAATGCCCGGTGATGACACCTCAAGCATATAGGCTTGCGCTATGGGGTCGGTCTGGTCGAGGATGTCACTGAGCGCACGGCTCACATTTTCGCACTGGTCGATAGACACTCCGCCCTGCGCGCTGTCATCTACATCGATGATGACTCTGAGTACATAGTCGGCACCCTCTTTTTTGAACTCCACATCGTCTACAAAGCAGCCGTGAGCAAGAGCTATAGGGCTTGCAAGGTCAAAAACCGTGTCGGTAACTTTTTTGCCTGCCATTTCATCATTCCTTTCCAAAAAGGTCATAACTAATGCAAAAGAGTGGGTTTCAGAACCCACTCTAATTACAATGACAATATTTACATTACATATGATATCACAGATATTGGAAAAAATCAAGTGTTTTTTGCAATTTTATAAAATTTACTTTATATAATTAATTATCGGTGTTGATTTTAAAAAATCTTTTAAGTATGCTCTTGAAAAATCCCGGTGCATTCCAGACTACAACCTTCATATGTCATTTCCTCCTTTCACTTATAGCAATATAATGTAATACACAAAAGAGCTAAAAGAATTGCCTCTATGAGGGCAATTACTATGGGGGGCATGACAAAGGCCAAAAATACTCCGACTACAAATCCCAAAATGCACAGCCCCCAAAGCCTCTTCATCATATTTTTAAAAAACAATACCCATACCCCCTTTTATTGACTACTGTCATTATATGAGGGTATGGGTGTTTTTGTTACTCGTTTATCTGCTGAATGTTGAGGTTTGAAATCAATCAATCCAATTCTGCCGCACCTGTGTAGAGCTCGTAATATCTGCCCTTTTGCTCAAGGAGCTCATCGTGGGTGCCGCGCTCTATAATCTCACCCTGCTCAAGCACCATGATGCTGTCTGAATTGCGAATGGTGGAGAGCCTGTGGGCTATGATAAAGGTAGTGCGATTTTTCATGAGGCGGTCCATGCCGTGCTCAATGTGCTTTTCGGTGCGTGTGTCAACCGAGCTTGTGGCTTCATCAAGAATGAGGATGGGAGCTTTGGAAACTGCCGCACGGGCAATGTTGAGAAGCTGCCTCTGACCCTGACTCAGATTGGCGCCGTCGCCTTCAAGCACTGTGTCGTAGCCATTGGGCAAGCGCATTATAAACGAATGTGCGCTGGCTGTTTTGGCTGCTTCTATGACCTCATCATCGGTGGCATCGAGACGGCCATAGCGAATGTTCTCTCTCACTGTGCCTGTGAAAAGGTGAGTGTCTTGAAGCACCATGGCAATGTTATGGCGAAGGCTTTGCTTGCTGTAGTCCCTGATGTCTTTGCCGTCTATGAGGATAGCGCCTGAGTCTATGTCATAAAATCTGTTTATCAGATTGGTGATGGTGGTTTTGCCTGCACCAGTGGAGCCTACAAATGCGATTTTGCGACCCTTTTCGGCAGTGAGGGTGATATCTTTGAGTATGGTCTTTTCGGGAGTATAGCCAAAGGTGACATTCCTGAGCTCTACATCACCATAAATCTCGCCAAAGTCGGGTTTGTCTGTGACATCGGCTTCGGGGGCTTCGTCCATGATGGCAAAAACACGCTCAGCACCCGAAAGAGCCGAAAATATGTTTGCCACCTGCATGGAAATCTCGTTTATGGGGCGGCTGAACTGTCTGGAATAATTCACAAACACTGCCAGACCACCCACATCAAAGCCACCGAGTATACACATGAGTCCGCCCACTGTGGCGGTGAGCGCATAGTTAATCTGACTCAAATTGCCCATCACAGGGCCCATGATGGAGCCAAAAAACTGTGCACGGGTCTGCTTGGAGCGGAGCTCTTCGTTTAGAATGGCAAATTCTTCGCACGCCTGAGGCTCGTGGTTGAAAACCTTGACAACCTTTTGTCCCGATACTGTTTCTTCAATGTAGCCATTGACTGCACCGAGTGCCGCCTGCTGAGATGAGAAAAATTTGCGGCTGCGCTTGGCAAGTGATGATGCAACTTTTGCAAACACAGGCACCATGACAATGGTGATGATGGCAAGCTGCCAGTTGGTGTATATCATAAGCGAAAATGTGCCGATGATGGTGATAAAGCCCGAAAAAAGCTGAATGATGGTGTGGTTGAGCATTTCACCTATGGTGTCTACATCGTTGGTAAAGCGGCTCATAAGCTCACCGTTGGAATTGCGGTCAAAAAAGCTTACGGGCAGGTTTTGCATTTTGCTGAACAAATCTTCCCTGATGCGGCACAGAGCACGCTGAGAAATGCCAATCATAATCTTTGCTTGAAAATATGACGAAAGCACACCTGCCATATACACACACGCCATGAGCGCAAGGGCCATGACAAGCCCCTTTACATCGCCGGGAATGATGTAGTTATTGATTATGGGGCGAAGCATGTATGAGCCTGCAAGGGTTGATGCCGAGGTGACAAGCACAAACACAAACGCGAGCGCGATTTTTAATTTGTCAGCTGCTACATAAGAAAGCAGCCTCTTTACCGCTTTGGAGGTGTCCTTGGGTTTGCTGCCTTTGCCAGCCATGCGCCCTCTGCCGCCATGACCTCCTGCAGGTGCTCTAAACGGCATTTTGGAGCTGTAGTGAGCATTGTAGCGCTTTATGAGGCGGTCTTTTTTCTGATTTGCATCCATTATTTATCCGCCTCCTTATCGCGCTGAGAATAATATATTTCCTGATAATATTCATTGGACTGCATGAGCTCATCATGTGTGCCACAGCCTACTATGCGGCCATCATCTATGACGAGGATTTTGTCAGACTCCATCACAGAGCTGATACGCTGAGCAATGATAATCTTGGTGGTGTCTTTAAGTTCATTGGCAAAGGTGTCACGAATGCGCGCTTCTGTGGCAGTGTCCACGGCACTGGTGCTATCGTCAAGAATGAGTATGCGGGGCTTTTTGACCAAAGCGCGTGCAATGCAAAGGCGCTGCTTCTGACCACCCGACACATTCACTCCGCCCTGACCAAGCTCTGTGTCATAACCATGGGTAAATGATGTGACAAAAGCATGAGCCTGAGCGCCCGTTGCTGCTTCGATGATTTCTTCATCGGTGGCATCTTCTTTGCCCCAGTGGAGGTTTTCATCAATTGTGCCTGAAAAGAGAGTGTTTTTTTGCAGCACCATGCCCACTCCCTCGCGCAGATTATAGAGAGAATAGTCTCTCACATCTACATCATCTATGAGTACCTGACCGTCTGTGACATCATAGAGCCTTGCAATGAGCTGCACAAGACTTGTTTTGCCAGAGCCTGTGGCTCCCACTATGCCCAGAGTCTGCCCCGGTTCCACGGTGAAGCTGATATCTTCGAGCACATTATTGCCGCCGCTTTTGTAGGCAAAGTCAACAGTGCGAAATTCTATCTTGCCGAGAGTTACCTCTTTATCCTTGCATGCCGCCTCGGAATCACTGATGTCCGATTTGGTGGTGAGCACCTCTTTGATGCGGCGTGCCGAGGCAAGAGCACGCGAAGCACTAAGGATTATCATGGAAACCATCATGAGCGACATGAGAATCTGCACAATATAGGTGGTAAATGCAGTGAGCTCGCCAACATCCATTGAGCCTTTCATCACAAAATTGCCGCCAAACCACACAACTGCAATGGTGGTGACATTCATCATAAGAGTCATTATGGGGCCGTTTTTGATGACAAGGTGCATGGCCCTTAAAGTATTGTCACGAAGATCGCGATTGGATTTGGCAAATTTTTCTTTTTCATAATCGGTGCGCACAAATGATTTAACCACTCGCACATTGGTGAGATTTTCCTGAATGTCGCAATTGAGCTTGTCAAGCTTCTTTTGCATGATGTTGAAGCGCGGAAAAGCTTTCACCATGATGGTGATGATGCAGGTGGCAAGAATGGGTATGACCACTGCAATTATCACTGCCAATCGCGCATTTATGGTGATTGCCATGATGAGCGCACCAATGAGCATGCCCGGAGCACGCAAGAGCATCACAAGGCTCATTCGGATTACATTTTGCATCTGAGTGATGTCATTGGTAAGACGGGTGATGAGAGAAGCCGTGGAGAAGCTATCGATATTTTTGAAAGAGAAGGTCTGCACTCTTTTGAAAATGTCATTGCGAAGGTCGCTTGCAAAGCCAACCGAGGCTTTTACGGCAAAGAAATTGCCGAGCACTCCTCCGCACATCATCATGAGAGCAACCCCCACCATGGAAAGACCCACCTTTATTATGTAGTCAGTGTCACGCGTGGCGATGCCACCATCGATGATGAGAGACAGTAGCTTTGGCATGAACACCTCGCCCACAACCTCGGTTATCATAAACAGTGGCCCGAATATGAAAAACCAGATATGAGGCTTTATATATTTGAAAAAGCTGTTTTTCAATATAATTTCTCCCTTCTAAACAAAACAGTGTGTTGAAGCAAAATGCTCCAACACATTAGCCGAAAGGGAATAATCCGAACCCGCCTCAAAGTCTTGAAAACAAGCTTTTTCTTCGTTGTCGCTTATCAGTATACCTCGTATTACTGAAAGCTTCCGCCTTGAAAAATCACTGTTTTCTAGACTTTGAGGTTCAATAAATTTTGAAAATAGCAAATTTTATGATAGAATGAGTCAAAAACGCAGGGAATATTGAACATATTTTCGAGGCTTTTGACGAAATTATATCGAAAATTTGCATTTTCAAAACGAGTTCGGATTACTCTCTTTCGGCTACATTATATATTATTTGTATGGCTTTTTCAATAAAATTTACAAAACTTTTACAATTTAAAGGCCCTGAATGAATTGAGAATTGCAATAAAAGCCACGCCCACATCGGCAAACACCGCCGCCCACATATTGGCAAAGCCAAAAGTGCCAAGCACCATCACAAGAAGCTTAATACCAAGCGAAAATGCAATGTTCTGGCTCACAATGGAGTTGGTTTTGCGGCAAATTGAAAGGGCTGTGTTTATTTTGGAGATGTCATCATCCATAATCACGATGTCGGCAGCTTCGATAGCTGCATCACAACCAAGCGAGCCCATGGCAATGCCCACATCGGCAAGTGAGAGCGCGGGGGCATCATTGATGCCGTCACCCACAAACACCACCGAGTTTTTGCTGCTTCGCTCAGCTATGAGAGTGCTCAAAACGGCGGTTTTGTCATGCGGCATGAGCTCGGCATGCACTCTGCCCACACCAAGTTCTTTGGCTACCCTATCTGCTGCCTGCTGACTATCGCCTGTGAGCATCACTGTTTTTATTCCTTTATGATGAAGTGATGAAACCAAAGAGGCAGATTCGCTCTTTATCTCATCGGCTATCTCAATATAGCCAAGATACTCGTCATCCTGACACACATGCACACCATTTGATGAAACAGCCACATCACAATAGCGCGAAATATACAAAGCCTTGCCGCAACGAATGCTTTTGCCCTGCACGCAAGCATGCACACCACAACCTGATATGGCTTCAAAGCCTTCGATATCCCCTACATTTATATGAGGATATGCGCTCTTTATAACCTCAGCTATGGGGTGGTCACTGTAATATTCGCAATGAGCCGCCGCACGCATGAGCCTTTCTTCATCAGCACTGACCGATGGGTAAATGCCAGTGATGACATAATTACCCTTGGTGAGTGTGCCTGTTTTGTCAAACGCAATGGTCTCGGCTCTGCCAAGAGCCTCGAGCCAGTTGGAGCCTTTTATTAATATGCCATGCTTTGAAGCACAGCCGATAGATGCAAAAAAAGAAAGCGGCACCGAAATAACCAAAGCACACGGGCAGGAGATGACAAGGAATATGAGAGCGCGCCTGAGCCATGTGGCAAAAGAGCCAACAAAAAGAGGCGGCACAAAGGCAACCAGAAGTGCACAAACAACCACAAACGGAGTGTATACCCTGGCAAAGCGGGTGATGAAGGCTTCGCTTTTGGATTTGTTGAAGGCAGAATTTTCTACAAGCTCTAAAATGCGCGAAACGGTGGAGTTGTCAAAATCCTTGGTGACTCTCACTTTTATTACACCGCTAAGGTTAATGCTTCCGCTATAAACCTCAATTCCTTCTTTTGCCTCGCGCCTCAGGCTTTCGCCTGTGAGTGATGATGTGTCGAGCCATGATGTGCCCGAAATCACAATGCCATCGAGCGGGATTTTTTCACCCGGTTTTACTACAATGGTCTCGCCCACCTCAACCTCGTCGGGCATGAGCACGCATATCTCACCTGCGCGCTCAACATTTGCATATTCGGGGCAGATGTCCATGAGGTCCTTGATGCTGCGGCGGCTTTTGCCTACTGCATAGCTTTGGAAAAACTCACCAGTCTGATAAAAGAGCATCACTGCAGCTGCTTCGCCAAAATCACCAAGAGCATATGCACCCACCGTGGCAATGAGCATCAAAAATTTTTCGTCGAGTAGCTTGCCTCTTATGATATTTCTGACGGCTGAATATATGACATCATAGCCGCTTGTGACATAAGAAACAGTGACAATAGCAAATGAAAGAGGCGAGCCAAGACCGCCTGATATGGCATCTATAATATAATAAAGTGCAAAGACAACCGCGGAGGCTATTATACGCCAAAGCAAATGCTTTTGCGCATTTGAAAGACTATTCATATGCCCTGCACCACACAATCAGGAAATGCTTTTTTGCCAGCTTCGATGGCGGCTTGTGCCGCATTTTCATCATCGCAGGTGATTATCATCTTTTCAAGCAAAAAATTCACCTTTGCATCGGTCACTCCCTGAGTTTTTTTGACAACGGCTTCAAGATTGGCTGCACAATGAGCACAGTCAAGACCCATCACCTTGTATATTTTCTTCATTAGAATCAATCCTTTCTATTCAAGTATATGTTCCATGCCCATGCCTATGATTGTGCGCACATGCTCATCGGCAAGGCTGTAGTACACCGCTTTGCCGTCGCGCCTGAAGGTCACAAGCTTTGCTTGCTTGAGCAGCCTTAGCTGATGCGATATTGCCGATGATGTCATGTTTAGCACATCGGCAATGTCACACACGCACATCTCATCTTCAAAAAGGCAATAGAGAATTTTGATGCGGGTGGTGTCGGCAAAGAGCTTATATAACTCTGCCAAATCATAGAGCACAGTCTCATCGGGCATATCATGCCTGATGTGTGCTACAAAGTCTGTGTGTGAATGCATACTTTCGCATGAAGGTATATCGTTATTCATTATTTTCACCTCTCATTTGAACGACTGTTCAATTGTTTGTTTTATTATAATCCTTTTTTATCATTTTGTCAATATTTGCAAACAAAAAATTTTTGACAAATACTGATATTTGTGATACAATATGAAAATGATAATCATTATCAAATCAGAGGTGCAATATGACCACAAAAAATTACAACACAAAACAGCGTTCTTCCCTGCTTCAGTTTTTTGAGCAAAACAAAGACAGCTGCTTCACTGCAAAAGAGCTCATAAAAAATGATAGCATCACTCTTGGTGAAGCTACCATATACCGAAGTCTTGCCAAATTTGAAAAAGACGGCTTGCTAAAAAAGTTCATCTCTCCCGGAGGCGATGGCGCGTTTTATCAATATAATGCGCACAGTGAAGCTTGCAACAGTCATTTTCACCTCAAATGCACTGCGTGCGGAGAGCTTTTTCATATGGATTGCTCCCTTATGAATGAACTCAAAAAGCACATCAAAGCAGAGCACTGCTTTACCATTGACAACTCCAAAACTACTATATACGGATTGTGCGACAGCTGCAATTCAAACAGGTGAAAAAAATGAAAATCAAAATTTTTGCATGCATAATGGCATGTATATTATTGCTCACAGGCTGCACGGCATCAGATCATAAAGAGAGTGAATCGCTCAGCGTGGTCACTGTCATATTTCCTCAATATGACTTTGCTAGGGCAGTGTGCCAAGGTGTGATCAAGCCACACATGATAATGAAGCCCGGGGCAGAAATCCACGGCTTTGAACCGTCGGCATCAGACATTGAGACGATTGCAAGCGCTGATGTGTTTATCTATGGTGGAGGCGAGTCGGATGTGTGGATTGATAGCATATTAGAGACTATTGATAATCCAAATCTGAAAACAATTAAGCTTATGGACCATTGCAAGCTGCTTGAAGAAGGCAGCTCGCACCATCACCATGAGCATGAGCATGACCAAATGTGCCAAAATCACTCAGGCTTTGACGAGCATGTGTGGCTACTTCCTGAAAATGCAATAGCGAGCATTGAGGCAATATGTGATGCGTTGTGTCAGATTGACCCTCAAAACGCTGCCGCATATCGCAAAAATGCCGATGAATATGTCAGTGAAATTCAACTCATCGATTCAGAGCTTGAAAGCCTATGCTGTGACTCAGAGCAAAGCTTTATTGCAGTGGGTGACAGATTTCCGTTTTTGTATTTGGCACACAGGCTTGAGCTTGAATACAAATCTGTGTTTTCGGGCTGCAGCCACGAAAATGACGCAAATCCGTCGGTTATGATCGACATAATAGAGACGATGAAAGCCAAAGGCACACCCGTTGTGTTCTACACTGAGCTGTCTGACCGCAAATTAGCAAATACCATAAGCGAAGAAACCGGCGCAAAGCCGCTGCTTCTGCACTCTGCACAGTCGATTAGCAAGGAGGATTTTGCAAAAGGTGTGACATATGTCGACATCATGAAGCAAAATATTAAAAATCTCAAGGAGGCACTACGCTGACATGGCTATTATAGAACTAAAGAATGTGACAATGTCATATGAAGGCAGCAGGGTTATAAACGAGCTTAGCATCAGCATAAACAAGGGTGACTATGTATGCGTTGTGGGTGAAAACGGCTCGGGCAAGACCACTCTCATAAAAGGACTTTTGGGGCTCAAAGCTCTCGACGGCGGCGAAATCATATTTGGCGAGGGCCTACGCAAAAACGAAATAGGCTATCTGCCCCAACAAAGCGAAATGCAAAGGGATTTCCCTGCATCGGTAAAAGAAGTGGTTCGCTCAGGCAGAATAAACCGCAAAGGAATATTGGCATTTTTTGGCGCCAAAGACCGCAAAATATGTGACAATGCAATGAAAAAGCTTGAAATAGATCACCTTGCTCACAAGTGCTATCACGAGCTGTCGGGCGGTCAGCAGCAAAAAGTGCTTCTGGCAAGAGCGATTTGCGCATCGGAGCATCTTCTCATTCTTGATGAGCCTGCCAGCAGCCTTGATGTGGGCGCGGCAGACGAGATGTATGAGGTGATAAATAAGCTTCATGATGAAGGTATGACCATAATCATGATATCTCATGACATCGAAAAAGCTCTTACTTGGGCTGATTATGTGCTGCATCTGGGTAATCAAAAAGCACTTTATTACGGCAGAAGCAAAGACTACAAAGCTCGCGCCATAGAGGGCGGATTTTGGGAGAGAGGAAAATGAGCGAAATTATAAATGCAATATTTACATATGGTTTTCTTTCGCGCGCACTGATTGTGGGGCTTCTCATATCGGTGTGTGCGGCGGTGCTGGGTGTGATTTTGGTGCTGAAGCGATATTCCATGATTGGTGACGGCTTGTCGCACATAAGCTTTGGCGCTCTTGCCTTTGCATCGGTCATGGGGTTTGCTCCGCTTAGCGTGGCGTTGCCCGTGGTGGCAGCGGCAGCGGTGTTGCTGCTAAGGCTTGGTGGCAAAAAAATCAAAGGAGATTCGCTCATTGCCATCATCTCCGGCAGCGCTCTGGCAATTGGCATAATGCTCATATCCTATTCGGGCACAAGCGCCGATATGAACAGCTATCTCATAGGAAGCCTATATGCCATAAGCAAAAATGACATGGCAATGGCAATTGTTCTTTGCATGTGTGTTATGATTGTGTTCACTCTTTTGTATAACCGCATATTCTGCATAACCTTTGACGAGGATTTTGCCAGTGCCACAGGAATCAAAGTGAATTTATACAACACCATTGTAGCAGTGCTCATCGCAGTGACAGTGGTGCTTGGCATGAGACTCATGGGGGCACTGCTTATTTCATCGCTCATTGTGTTCCCCGCGCTATCTGCAATGAGGGTGTTTAAGTCATTTATGGCAGTGACAATAAGTGCTGCTTGTATTTCTGTGATAAGCTTTCTTGCAGGGTTTTTCCTCACCCTTTTGTGGGATGGTATGCCCACAGGTGCTTGCATCACATTAGTAAATCTCATTATATTTATTGGTTTATCTATAGCAGAAAAAGTTAGAAAGTAAAAAAATCCAGTGGATAAAATCCACTGGATTTTTTATTTATCGGATACCATATTTTTCGATGATATAATCCATGTCCTTGTCGCCTCTGCCCGAAAGGTTGATAAGCACAGAGCCGTGTTCCATGGTTTTGGCAAGCTTCATGCCAAAGGCTACCGCGTGAGAGCTTTCGATAGCGGGAATGATGCCCTCAAGACGCGAGAGCTTATAAAATGCATCGATGGTTTCTTCATCATCGATAACATCATATTTTACTCTGCCAATTTCTTGTAAGAACGCATGCTCAGGACCTGATGACGGATAGTCAAGACCGCTTGCCACAGAATATACAGGAGCCGGGTCGCCGTTTTCATCTTTGAGCATGATGCTGTTGAAGCCGTGCATGATGCCCTCAGTGCCATATTTGAGACTTGCAGCATGGTCGCCAAGCTTTGAGCCTCTGCCCAGAGGCTCTATGCCGTAGATGTCTACAGGGTCATTGAGGAATCCTGCAAAAAGACCTGCAGCGTTACTGCCGCCGCCCACGCATGCAACAATTGCATTGGGGAGATGCCCTGTCATATCCAAAAACTGCTCTCTTGCTTCAATGCCCACAACACTCTGGAAATCGCGCACCATCATGGGGAAGGGGTGAGGTCCGAGAACTGAGCCGATGCAGTATATAGCGTCATTATATTCCTTGCTGTAGGCATCAAAGGCTGCATCTACAGCTTCTTTGAGAGTCTGCAGGCCATGAGTGACTTCTACAACATTGGCACCCAGAATCTTCATGCGGGCAACATTGGGAGCCTGCTTTTTAATGTCTACCGAGCCCATGTAGATGTCACATTTGAGACCAAAATATGCTGCGGCAGTGGCAAGGGCCACACCGTGCTGACCCGCACCAGTCTCGGCAATGACCTTTTTCTTGCCCATGTATTTGGCAAGCAAAGCCTCACCCATGCAGTGGTTTAGCTTGTGAGCGCCTGAGTGGTTGAGGTCTTCACGCTTGGCATAGAGCTGAACCTTGCCGCCGAGTGCATCGGAGAGTCGTTCCAGATGAGTAACGGGAGTGGGTCTACCCTGAAATTCCTTTCTGATGCGACGAAGCTCGGCTATAAACTTACGCGACTGACAGATTGAATAGTAAGCCTGAGTGATTTCTGCCATGGCAGCTTTTAGCTTGTCATCAACATACACTCCACCATACTTGCCAAAATAGCCGTTTTTGTCAGGATAGTTGTTAAAATAAGTGTTAAAGTCAACATTATTGATTTTCATTTTTTGTGCCTCCAATTTGATACAATATAAAAAACGCCCTTGACGGCAAACAAATTGCCATCAAGGACGAATAATAGCTTATCCGCGGTGCCACCTTGAATTCACGGTCATACCGTGCACTTAGAGAAGTACCATCATACTTCCGGCTATTAACGCAAGCCTTGCGTCAGTGCATTTGATACTGCCCTCGACAGTCCATATTACGCAGAGAGCCTTTATGGAACTCACACCATAATCCACTCGCTATAAAAGACCTACTCTGCCTTTTTTCTGCCTCAACGGTTTAAAAAGTATTAAAATTTAGTGCTATTATATCACTAAATTTGTCGTGTGTCAACTACTTTTTACACATCTTCATCATCTGACATTTTCTTAAATAGTTTTTTTATTGCCTTTTTCTCTATGCGTGATACATACGAGCGCGATATGCCAAGCATGTGTGATATTTCTTTTTGAGTAAGCACATCATAGCCGCAAAGCCCATAGCGCAGCTCGAGCACCTTGCGCTCACGATTGGTGAGGGCTTCTTTCATCTCGCGGTAAAGCTCGATGATGCGAAGCTTGAGATTTACCTCGTCAAACACACTTTCACCATCATTGCTAAGCTTATCGATGAGGGTGATTTCTTTGCCGTCTTTGTCTTTGCCTATTGGGTCTTGCAAAAGCACCTCGCCAAGAGTCTTTTTGCCTGAGCGTATTGTCATGAGGATTTCATTTTCAATGCACCTTGCAGCATAGGTAGCAAGCTGGGCACCTTTGTCGGGATTGAAGGAGTCGATTGCCTTTATGAGACCTATGGTGCCAATGGATATTATATCATCACTGTCATAACCCTTGAGAGAGTACTTTTTAGCAATATGGGCAACAAGCCTGAGATTGTGCTCTATGAGTTTGTTTTTGGCCTTGCTGTCACCGTTTTTACACCTTTGTATGTACATCAATTCTTCCTGGGGGGCAAGCGGCTTTAAAAAAGATGAGGAGCCTGTAACATAAGACACCATAAATATACCGCTGCCCAGAAGTGAAAAAAACCACGATAAAAACATATGCCCGAAAGCACCCCCGAAGAAATATAACTGTTTCATTATATGACGGAGGGCTTGTAATTGTGAATTGTAAATTTTTAAATACATTTGTCGCATACGGTCAAAAGATGAGCCACACCATCAAAAAAGCAAGAAAATCTGTGTAGAATTTTTGTCGACACTAAAACGCCGGTGCGGTCATTTCCCGAAATTAACTGTGTGTTATTTTGTAACATATTTAATTTGCTTGCATAACATAAGAAGATTTTGTCATAATTTTAAAAATAAACCAAACATAAAACTACAAAATATTCTCCCCTACGCATTCTATAATAAGTTGTCAAGGAGGAGATACTATGGAAAAAAGAAATAAAACACACCCTGCACTAGTGCTTTCAAAACAGCTAAAGGCAGGAGGCGATAAAGTGCTTTTGCGCCTTACGCTTAGACGAATAGTTGAAGCTGTTATGTGTTTTGCCATGCAGTTTTCGGGAGTGTTTGCATCGATGTCGCCATTTGGCACTGCGTTTTATGTAGCAGTGTTTCGACATGATGACTGGATTGCCAACTATGCAGCAGCTCTTTTGGGCACCATACTGTCCGGGCGCGAAATATTTTGGAGCTATGCTGTCACTCTCACGGCAGTGACGGCACTAAGCGCTGTGTGGGAAAAAATATGCCAAAGCACTGTTTTAAAAGCTATAGTAACAGCTCTTCTTTTCACACTTTTTGGTGCGGTGCGCTTTGTTACCACCTCGTTTAGTTCATTTGATGTGATGGCACTAATACTTGAAGCTGTGCTCATGGGCAGCGCCGTGATCGTGCTTAAAACAGGCTATAGCGTGTTTGAAAGCCTGCGAAAAAGAAGCTTTATAAATGAAACCGAAAGCCTGTGCGCTTATGCATCGGTGGCGATAGCGCTTCTGAGCCTTCAAAGAATGCCGCCACTGGCCGGGCTGAAAATTGCTGAGGTGGCATCGGTCACTGTGATTTACGTAATGGCTATGGCGTCTGACACAAATGCAGCGCTCACGCTTTCTGTGTTGTTGGGAGTAATAGGCTCACTCGGCGCGGGCATGAGTAGCGCATATATGGGCACATATGCCTTTGGTGCACTGCTTGCATCTGCCTTTAAAAAATATGGTAAGACCGGCGTGGTGCTTGGGTTTGTGATAGCCAACAGCACATCGTCACTTTTTTTGGCTGATGCCGAGGAGGTAGTGATTGGAGTGTATGACGCTTTGGTGGCAGCATGCATCTTTGCCATAGTGCCGCAAAGAGTACTGGATTTTTGTCAAGATATTTCGGCTAAAGTAGCGCACAGGACGCGTGCGGGTGCAGAGTTAGTAACCGACGCCGGCGTTGCAAAGCTAAAAAGGCTTGCCGAATCTGTGGGTGAGCTTGGCAGGTTATATGAAGACACTGCATGCGAGAAAAGCATTGGCGACAATTATGTGAAAAAAGTGGCAAAAGATGTGTGCAGTAAGGTGTGTGCAAACTGCAAAAACAAAATAAGCTGCTATGAAGATGGCGGCGAGGCAATTGGTGCTATTTATAGCCTATGGAAAGACAGAAACTTCAAGGTGAGTGCTCATGAACTGCCAAAGAAGCTCACAGACAAATGCCACCGCCTGGACGGATTTGCCCAGGCAGCATCCGGATGCATCATGATGCTTGAATGTGAAAAGCAATGGCTTGGCAAAATAAACGAGAGCAGGCGTCTGATTTCAGACCAATTAAACGGGATCGCCAGGGCAATGACTATTGAGTGTGACAGAATCGTTTCGTGCCGCGACAGAGCACTTGAAACAAAATTGCTCACTGCTCTTGACGAGTGTGGGCTCAGTCCGTCGCAGGTTTATGCCCAAAGCTCCGACAATGATTTTGTGATAGAAATAACCTTTGACTCATACAAATTTGACAAGCAAACAAAAAAACTCTGCGTAGATGCTGGCGCAAAAGCCGCAAGCTCCCCTGTGCGATTTGCAGGTATGAAAAGGCAAGGCACTGATGTGGTGCTCACGCTTGCACCTTCCATTGGATATAGCGCGAGCTTCGGATATGCCACAAGGGCAAAAAGCGGCGAGAAGATGTGCGGCGACAGCTTCAATGTGATTTACACCAATAACACCAATGCCGTGATGGCACTGTCTGATGGAATGGGCAGCGGAAAAAAAGCAAGCGAAGAAAGCAGGGCTGCAATCGAAATGCTCGAAAAATTTTTGCATTCGGGATTTGACTGCGAAAATGCAGTAAGGCTCATAAATACCAGCCTGCTTCTGCGAGGAAAAAAAGACACCTTTGCCACACTTGATATATGCGACATAGACTTTGCCTCGTCAACTATAGGCTTTACAAAGCTCGGTGCTGCAGGTGCATATATAAAAACGAACAACAAAATCACACACATAAGCGGCAGCAGTTTGCCTGCAGGAATTCTTAAAGACCCAAAAGCAGAAAGGCACATGCTTGCAATTGATTCAGATACAGTGATTGTGATGATGTCTGACGGAATTGCAGACATCGCACTCAAAAATCCCGAGCACGAAGGATGGATTGAAAAAGAAATCCTCACTCTCGCCAGCTCTAACCCTCAGATAATAGCCGGCAAGCTTCTCGAGTCTGCCATCAGACTCACAAAGCACACTGTACATGATGATATGACCTTGCTTGTGGGATGCATCACGAAAAGCAAACAAACAAGATGACTCCTATCTAAGGTATATTTTGCTAATTTCAGGAGTATAATAAGCCGGACAAAATAAAAAAGGAGCGTTATTATGCCTGAAAAAAAGAGTGTAGTGTCAGAATTTTTAAAGGGTGTTTTCAAAATTAAAAAATCATACAACAATGATATTGTGTATCAGGCAGAAAAAGTCATTGCCGATTATGTGGCTCGCAGACGAAACGAAATAATCAGTAAATACAGCAAAAAGAGACATCGGGCACTCAATGCAGCAATTATAGCGGCATCGGGTGCACTCATATACTTTGTGTACAGGATTGTTGTGTGTTAGCATTGACTATGAGAAGCAGTTTGTGATATTATATAAAATGTAAACCAAAGAAAAGGCGGCACATATATGAAAGTAAAAGCAAATGCCAAAATCAATCTCTCACTCGATGTGATGGGCAAAAGAGAAGACGGATATCACGATATATGCATGATACTGCAAGAAATTGATCTGTGTGATTATCTGGATATAAGCCTCAATACCACAGGCAAAATCAGCCTCACATGCAACAGCGCTGACACGGGTAAGGAGTTTGACAATATTGCCTACAAAGCTGCTAAGCTGTTTTTGGAAAAGGCTCAAAACGGCTATGGCTGTGACATGGTACTTGAAAAAAGGATACCTGTGTGTGCAGGGCTTGGAGGCGGCAGTGCCGATGCGGCAGCTGTGCTCAAAACCCTTAACGAGCTGTGCAGTAATCTGTTCGACATGACCACCCTCATGGAAATGGGATTATCGCTCGGTGCAGATGTACCCTTTTGCATTATGGGCGGCACTGCTATTGCCCGCGGTATAGGCGAAAAGCTCACTCCCTTATACGGCATATGCGAAAAATGGGCAGTGCTCATAAAACCTGCAATAAACATCTCAACCAAAGATGCATATCACAAAATGGACTCTGCCCCATACCCTCACCCTGATGTTGACAAGGCTGCACAATGCATTCAAAGCGGCAACATGCATGGCTTGTATGAGGCTGCAGGCAACTGCTTTGAATATGTAATCGGTCATGAACATAGCGAAATTGCAAAAATCAAAGCCCATCTTATGGCAAACGGTGCTGAATTTGCAATGATGAGTGGTTCGGGGCCCACTGTGTATGGACTTTTTGAAAGCAGAGACGATGCGCGCAAGGCTTTTGGCAGCTATGACGGCTCATATTCGGGCGGAGGAATAGCAAGGCTTGTTATAAACGAATAAAACATCTCAAAGTCGTTGGCAAAATGCCGACGGCTTTGCTATTTTTATATGGACTTTTGTGTCGGATTATGTTACAATATAGCCGATAGAGTTCAGTTTTAGGAGTGTTAAACGAAATGGTTTTTTCCAGCCTGCTTTTCTTGTTTTATTTTTTGGCGCCTGTACTGTGTATATATGTTCTGGTGCCAAACCGATATAAAAATCTCACCCTGTTTATAGCCAGTTTGGTTTTCTACGCGTGGGGCGAGCCTACATATGTGCTGCTCATGATTTTTTCTGCTGCATTTAACTATTTGAGCGCCTTTGTCATTGCCAAGAGCAAAAGCAAGGCAGCTCTAAGTGCAAACTGTATAGTCAATCTCGGTTTGCTCGTGGTGTTTAAATACAGCGACTTTTTTATTTCTACCGTAAATGGCATCATTCGCACCAATTTCCCGCTTTTGAAGCTTGCTTTGCCCATAGGCATTTCATTTTACACCTTTCAGGCGTTGTCTTATTGCATTGATGTATACAGAGGCAAAACCAAGGTGCAAAGAGACTTTGTGTCGTTCGGACTCTACCTTTCATTTTTCCCTCAGCTCATTGCAGGTCCCATAGTGAGATATGATGATATTGCACTGCAGCTTCATAACCACCCCCAAAAAATCAAGATGTTTTCAGAGGGTGTGCAGCGGTTTTGCGCAGGTCTTGCAAAGAAGGTGCTCATAGCCAACAATGTGGGGCAGCTATGGGAGCTCACCGCGGCAACACCTGAGCGTTCTATGCTATGTGCATGGCTTGGAATAATTGCCTATACATTTCAGATATACTATGACTTTTCGGGTTATTCTGACATGGCGATAGGTCTTGGCAAAATGTTTGGATTTAAATTTTGCGAAAACTTCAACTACCCCTACATATCCAAAAGCATAACTGAATTCTGGCGGAGATGGCATATAAGTCTGAGCAGTTGGTTTAAAGAATATGTGTATATTCCTCTTGGCGGCAGCCGCATATATGCCTCGGACTACACCACCACTACCCGCATTGGACGCTTGGTGCTCACGCCATCGGTCAAGGCAAAGCTTCGCATATACTTAAACATCTTTGTGGTATGGATGCTCACAGGTTTGTGGCATGGAGCAAGCTTTAATTTTGTAGCATGGGGCATTTATTACGGCATCTTGCTCGTGGCAGAAAAGCAGTTTTTGCTCCAAAAGCTCGAAAAGCTGCCCGGCCCCGCAAGAGTGCTCTACACTATGATTGTGGTAATGATTGGCTGGGTGTTTTTTGCAAGTGCCGACTTTGGCTCAGCATTTGCCTATATTGCAAGCATGCTTAACATATTGAACCCCGGATTTACAGACAGCGTGTTCCTTTTCAGATTTTTCTCATATTGGCTTGTTTTGATTGCAGCAGCACTTGGGGCAAGTCCAAAGGTGAAAAAATATTTCATGAACATCACCGCAGGCAAGCTCTATTGGCTAAGACCCGTGTTTTCTTTTATAGCCCTTATAGTGTGTATGGCATATCTTGTTGATGACACTTACAACCCGTTTTTGTATTTCAGATTTTAATGTGGAGGGTTGACAAATGAACAAAGAATATAATTTAGAAGAACTCAGCCGCCGCGAAGAGGAGCTTTTTGCGCGCTTTCTTGAAAAAAGCCAAACAGAGAACGAAAATGCTTCAAGCACCGGCATGGCTTCAGATACAAAGACATCTGCTTTAGAAGACACCCATATAGAATCACTGCACGATATCCTGCCCGATATAAGCGAGCTAAAGGGTAATGATGATGTGTGGAAAGGCGTGGCAAAGCTCTTTGATATTGTGCGCCGCAAAGAAAACATCAGAAAGCTCTCGTGCCTAGTTGTGCCTGCTTTTTTGGTGGTAATGCTCGTGCTTAACCTACTCACTCCGTCTGCCAAAATGTCTCAAAAAGAAAATCGCACTCTTGCCCAGTTTCCCAAGCTGAGCCTCAGCTCACTTGCAAGCGGAAAGTTTATGGCTGACTTTGAAAGCTATATATCGGACCAGTTTGTGTTCAGAAATCATTTTGTGGCTGCCAAAAGACGCTATGAGCTCATCAGTGGAAAAGAAGAAAACCACAACATTCTCATGTGTGATGACGGATATCTGATTGAAAACACATCGCAGCTGACCGAGGAAAACATATTGCCAAACATTGAAGCGATAAATGCACTTGCAGAAGTTGACAGATACAATGTTACCTTGGCAGTGGTGCCTACTGCCTATGAGATAATGCAAGACAAGCTCCCCGCATTTGCATATACCAAAGCATATGACAAGCTATGGGATACCCTCGAAAAAAAGACAAAAAATGTGACTTTGGCAGACACAAAGGCAGCACTTGCAAATGCAAAAGACGATTATCTCTACTACATGAGCGACCACCACCAGACAGCAACCGGAAGCTACTATACATACAGCGCGCTGGGAAAGGTGCTTGGCTATGAGCCCTATGCAATTGAGGAATTTGAAGTGACCAAAATGGCAGAGGATTTTTGCG
>JAFVSB010000096.1 GCA_017503945.1 Clostridia bacterium | reverse complement strand
GTGCTTGCCGTTTCTGCAGAGCCGCTGCAAAAGCACACCCAAACCTGCCGCCAATGATTTTGGATGTTCTCGGAGAAAACCTCTGCAGGCGAAGCCGAAGCCAGTTTTCGAAGAGAATATCCAAGAGCATTGGTAAGCAGTATGCAGCTAAACAATAATTTATTATAAAAACATATAGGTAAGTGATAAAAATGAATTCTACACCATCAGCAAACAGAATACATATTGGCTTTTTCGGCCTCAGAAATGCAGGCAAATCGAGCCTTGTGAACCGCATCACCAATCAGGAGCTTTCGGTTGTGTCTGGCATCGCAGGCACCACCACCGACCCCGTGCAAAAAGCCATGGAGCTTTTGCCGCTCGGCAGCGTGCTCATCATTGACACCCCGGGGTTTGATGACGAGGGAGAGCTTGGCGAAAAAAGAGTGAAAAAAACCAAACAGATTCTTGCAAGAACGGATATCGCTGTGCTTGTGACCGATGCAACAAAAGAAATGAGCAAGGCTGAAAAAGAAATGCTAAAACTCTTTGAAGCAAAATCCATTCCTTATGTGATAGCCAAAAACAAAACCGACATTGCCGCTCAAAGCACAAGCGGCAAAAATGAAGTGTTCGTGTCGGCCCTTTTGGGCACAGGCATAGAGGAGCTAAAGCAGAAGCTCGCCGCCTTTGCATCACCGGCTCAGGAGCTTCGTCTGACATCAGACCTTGTGAAGCAAGGCGAAACTGCGCTGCTTGTGGTGCCCATAGACAAAAGCGCACCCAAAGGCAGGCTCATTTTGCCTCAGCAGCAAGTGATAAGAGATTTGCTCGACCATGGTGCCACTGCCATAGTCACACGAGATGACACCTATGAGGCAACCCTGGCAGCGCTAAGCGAAAAGCCTGCCCTTGTGATTTGTGATTCTCAGGTGTTTGGCAAAGTGAGCGAGCAGACGCCGTCTGACATCAGACTCACATCTTTTTCTATTCTCATGGCGCGCATGAAAGGCTTTTTGCACACAGCCATAAAAGGCGCCGAGACAATAGCCAAAATAACCGACAATGACAAAATCCTCATTTGCGAGGGCTGCACCCACCACCGCCAGTGTGAAGACATCGGCACAGTGAAGCTCCCAAATATGATAAGAAAGTTCACGCTCGCAAATCCCCAATTTGAATTTACATCCGGTCACGGATTTCCCGATGACCTCTCGCCATATAGGCTCATCATTCATTGCGGAGGCTGCATGATAACCGAAAAAGAAGTGCAGTACCGAATGAACATGGCAATTGACGAAGGAGTTCCTTTTACCAACTACGGAACTGCAATTGCGTTTATGCAAGGAATCCTTAAAAGAAGCACCGAAATGTTTGAAGATTAAAACCAAAAGCCGTTGGAGCTATCCAACGGCTTTAATTTATTAATATCCATACACACCATCGAGCGATTCGTCGTTTTCTATCCAATCTTTCACAGAAACCTGTGTGTATTCATCGTGGGTGTTTCTTATAACCACTGTTTCTATGCCTGCATTTATTATTTGCCTTTTGCACATAGCGCAGCACATTGCATTTTCCACAAGCTCGCCCGTGGCATAATGTTTGCCCACAAGATAAAGCGTGGCGCCTATCATTTCATCGCGCTTTGCGCTGATGATAGCATTGGCTTCGGCATGCACCGAGCGACACATCTCATAGCGCTCTCCGCGCGGAATGCCGAGCTTTTCTCTCATGCAATATTTGAGGTCAATGCAGTTTTTTCTGCCGCGCGGCGCACCCACATAGCCTGTGGACACAATTTCATCATTTTTCACTATGATGGCACCATAGTTGCGGCGCAGACAGGTGCCTCGCTCCAGTACGGTTTCGGCAATGTCAAGGTAGTAGTTGTGTTTATCTCTTCTTTCAGCCATTTATTTATCCTCCGTTTTGTTTCTTATGTGTTTTTTAATATCTTCGGCGCCTTTTATCAGCTCGCGCGCGTTTTGCCTTGCAATATCGGTCACTTCGGCACCGCCGAGGGTGCGCGCTATTTCTTCTTCTCTTGCGTTTGTGCCAAGAGGCTGCACGCAGGTTAGTGTGCGCCCCGATGCCACGGTCTTACTTATGAGGTAGTGGGTGTCGGCAAGGGCAGAAATCTGCGGCAGATGTGTGATGCAAAGCACCTGAGAGTTAAGTGACATTGAATAGAGCTTTTCGCCTATCTTTTGGGCGGCATTGCCGCTTACGCCGGAGTCGATTTCATCAAAGATGACCGTCTTGGCGCCGTCGAAGGCTGCAAGCACATTTTTGATGGCGAGCATTATTCTCGAAAGCTCACCGCCCGAGGCTATTTTGGCAAGGGGCTTTTTCTCTTCGCCCACATTGGTGCATATCAAAAACTCCACACCATCGGCGCCGTTTGCGCCATAGCCGGCCTCAGTGATGCACACTTCAAACTCCACCTTTGCCATGTTGAGGTCAGCAAGGTGAGCCTTTACCTGAGATTCAAGCTCTCGCGCACACCTTTTGCGCTGAGCGCTCAGCTGTGCTGCCGCATTTTTGCGAAGTGCCGACAGCTTTTCGATTTGGGCTTCAAGCTCAGCGGCGCGCTCGTCAGAATTTTCTATTTTTGAAAGCTCCTCACACGCGTTATCATAAAACCTAATGATTTCTTCAATGCTCGGGCCATATTTTCGTTTGAGATTGTATATAAGGTCGAGTCGTTCTTCCGCTTTCTTCTTCTCGGCACCATCAAAGCTTATGCCGTCACAAATTGAGCGAAGCTCTCTTGCTTTTTCGTCGATGAGGTAGCCTGCTTCCGAAAGTGATGCGCACAAATCCGCCACATCAGAGCTATAGTCCGACACCGCTTCAAGCTTTTTAATTGCCGACCAGAGCACATCGTGGCAGGTGACTTCTTCGCCGCCATAGAGCATTTCGTAGGCAACAGAAGTGTTTTGAGCAATTGATTCGGCATTATCAAGCAAAAGTCTGCGCGCTTCAAGCTCCTCTTCTTCGCCAATTTCGAGCTGTGCTTCTTCAAGCTCCTTGGTCTGAAAAAGAAGCATGTCGCGGCGGCGCAGATTTTCCTGCTCGTTGGTGGTAAGCTCTGTAAGCTCCGATTGCATTTTTTCAAGTGATGAGTGAATGTCACAATAATGCGAAATAAGCTCTGCCGTTTTCTCACCGCCAAAACGGTCCAAAAAACCGATGTGGCTTTTCACCGATAAAAGCGAGGTGTTGTCATGCTGACCGTGAATGTTTACCAGATGCTCGCCAATTGCCTTTAGCGTGGTGATGTTCACAGGCATGCCGTTCACTCTGATGGTGTTTTTGCCGTCGGAATTCATCTCGCGTGATATGATTATTTCCTTTTCAATCTCTGCGCCCATGATATCGGCTATGGCAGCAGCAGAGGAAGAGTCTGTTTCAAACACGCCATCTACCCTTGCTTTGGTTTCGCCTGCTCTTATCAGGCTTTTTGAGGCTCTTTCGCCCTTTAACATGTTTATGGCATCAATGATGATGGACTTACCGGCGCCCGTTTCACCTGTGAGCACATTAAATCCTGAGTCAAAGTCGATGTCGGCCGATTCGATAACAGCCACATTTTTTATGGAAAGATGTTTCAGCACTTTACTCCACCTCTATTGAATATACTTGGCAAGCCTTGAGCAAAGCTGCTTTGCTCCCTTTTCGTTGCGCACCACAATCATGATGGTGTCATCACCGCAGATTGTGCCCACAATCTCGTCCCACACAAAGGTGTCAAGTGCATAGCCCACCGCCTGAGCCGCGCCCGACATGGTTTTGAGCACAACAATATTGTTGGCATAGTCCACTTTTACCAGACAATGGTTGAGGATTTTTTCAAGCTTGTCACTAAAGCTGATGTCACCGTCTTTTGAAGGGGCATATTTGTAGGTGCCATCGGGTAGGAGCACCTTTGTCACGCGCATCTCCTGAAGGTCGCGCGAGGCAGTTGCCTGAGTCACATTGAATCCACACTGATTGAGCCTGAGCGTAAGGTCTGACTGGGTGGAAATATTTTCACTGGTTATAAGCTCGAGTATTTTTTCGTGTCTTTCGGATTTTATCATTATATATACTCCTTAGCCATGTAATTTCTTGTTATAAATTTCATAAAAGCATCTGCCGCTCACCTTGATGAGGCGGGTCTTGAGTGGTGACGCCTTTATCACTATTTCGTCACCGTCGGAAATCTTAATGCTGTGCTGCCCGTCAGAGGTGAGCATGGATATATCATCAAATGCTGCATGAAAGCGAATGGTTATCTGCGCATTTGCAGGCACAATCATCGGCTTTGAATTCACACTGTGGGGGCACACAGGTGTGATGATGCACGCATCGAGGCTTGGGTCCACCACAGGTCCGCCTGCGCTGAGCGAATATGCAGTGCTGCCTGTGGGCGTGGCTACCACCACTCCGTCACCCACATATGAAGCAAGAAAGTGAGAATTAACCATCACATCAAGCGCCACCATGCGAGTGTATGACGCGCGTGAAATCACAAGGTCATTGAGTGCAGTGAGAGCCTCTTCTTTGCCGTTGACTCTTGCCTCTATCATAAAGCGCTCTTCCACTGTGTAGCTGCCGTTTGCAAAGGCACTAAGCGCAGCTTCCAGCTCACTAAGCTCCACATCGGCAAGAAAGCCCACATTGCCCATGTTCACTCCCAACACCGCCACGCCGCAGCTTGCCGCAGCATTTGCACCAAGAAGTATGGTGCCGTCACCGCCAATGACAATGGCTGCCTCGCAGCCCGTGAGAGTGCGCCTCACCTCGGCATCGTCGGTGCCGTCGGAATACACAAGGTTGTATTTTGATTTTAAAATTTCGGCGCATTTTTGAGTGACTGCGCCGCTTGAGTCTTTTTTGCGATTTGTGATAATTGCTATTGTTTTCATAGGCAATCCTCCTATGTATAATCAATGTAATTATACATCATATGCTGTATATTTGTCAACATGTTCGTATGCGCCATAAAAAGCACAAGCCCGCCGTTTGGCGGGCTTGTGCTCTTTATTCTGTTATGCCTTTGCGTCGGCTTTTATTTTTTCTACAAGGTGACTGGGCACTTCTTCGTAGTGGTCAGCGCTAAAGGTGAAGCTGCCTCTGCCGTTGGTGATGGCACGCAGGTCTGTGGCATATTTGGTCATTTCGCTAAACGGAATGAGAGCTTCGATTTCCGTTTCGCCCTCGCCCACGGGGTTCATGCCGAGAATACGGCCGCGGCGCTTGTTGATGTCACCTGTCACATCGCCTGTGTAGTCATTGCGCACACGAGCCTTTAGCATGCCTATGGGTTCCAAAAGCACGGGATTTGCCTGCTCAAGACCGGTCTTATAGCAGATGGAAGCAGCTGTTTTAAAGGCCATTTCCGATGAATCTACAGGGTGGTATGAACCATCAAGAAGAGTTGCCTTGAGGTTAATCACAGGATATCCTGCAAGCACGCCCTTTGCCATGCTTTCTCTGAGACCCTTTTCAACTGCGGGGAAGTAGTTCTTGGGCACGCTGCCGCCAAACACCTTTTCTTCAAACACAAGGTCTTCGCTTTCGCAAGGTTCAAATTCAATCCACACATGACCATACTGACCATGACCGCCCGATTGTTTTTTGTGCTTGCCTTCCACCTTAACTTTTTTGCGGATGGTTTCTCTGTAGGCGATTTTGGGGTCTTTGAGGTCAACAGCTACGCCAAATTTGGAAAGTAGCTTTGAACAAATAACATTGAGGTGCTGTTCGCCCAAGCCTGAAATAACCGATTCGCCTGTTTCTTTGTTGGATTTTAAAGTAAAGGTTTTATCTTCTTCCATGAGCTTTGCAAGGCCCTGGCTGATTTTTTCTTCGTCACCCTTTGATTTGGGTACTATTGCCATAGAGAGCACAGG
>JAFVSB010000007.1 GCA_017503945.1 Clostridia bacterium | reverse complement strand
TTAAGTTTGTTAGCTCATAAAAAACACTAACTTAATTTACTGAATTTAAAGCATTTCGCTTCAACTCAAATTCTCTTTTCGAGAACCTCTTATACTGTTCATTTTTCAAAGTTCAAGTGCCCCCTCGAAGGGTGCTAAAATAGAATACCACAACAAAATATAAAAGTCAAGGAAATTTTCAACTTTTTACATCATTTTTTTCACTTTTTTTGACACCACAAGATATTGGTGTGTGTGGCAAATAATGGCACAATTTGTGAAGGGGCAAAAAAGGGGTGTTGTAAAAGTGCACAAAAAGAAAGCGGCACATCAAAGGCTAAAACCTGTGTGCCACCTTAGCTATAGTGTTTCTTCTTTATATATATGTTACTTTTCTTTGGCTATTGCTACAATCTCTGACGCTTGCGACACAATCGCATCAGCGCCGTTTGCCTCGAGCTCGTCGCGCTTGCGAAAGCCCCAGAGCACTCCTATGGTATACATGAGCGCATTTTTGCCTGTTTGCATATCTACACTTGTGTCACCTATGTAAAGGCACTCTTCTCTTTTGATGCCGTTTTCACTCAACACAATGTCGACCCCTTCGGTGGAGGGCTTTAGCGCCACGCCATCTCTGCCGCCATATGTGGCATCAATGAGATTGCCCAGAAATGTCTTTATGGCTTCATTTGCTGCAAAGTCAGGCTTGTTGGAAAGCACATAAGTTCTGATGCCCATGGTCTTTAACTCAGCAAGCATCTCAGGGATACCATCATATGGCTTGGTGCCATAGGAAACATCCTTGTCATAGGCTTTGGTATAAAATTTATATACCTTTTCAAAATACTCCTCTTTATCTGCTCCCACAAAATCGAGCGCACGCTCAATCAAAACCTTTGCACCATTTCCTACAAGATATTTGTATTCTTCGTCTTCAATTGTGCCAAGGCCAAACTCTTCAAGACTAAGATTGCAATAGTGACTGATGGTGGGGATTGTGTCAAGAAGGGTGCCATCGAGGTCAAATATACACGCTTTAATCATTTTCATTCACCTCAGAAAGTATCTGCTCAAGTTCTTCTTTGTCAAACACATATTTTTCGGGGCAAAAATGGCAACACATTTCGGCTTTGCCATCTTCTTCGATGATTGCACGAAGCTCACTTTCACCAATCGACGAAAGCACTCGTCTTACGCGCTCTCTTGAGCAGTTGCAGCTGTATGACACATCTGTTTTTTCAGTAAAATGAAAATCAAAGCCGTTCATTGCCACTCCTATGATTTCTTCAATGCTCATGCCCGATTCAAGCATTGTTGTAACACTCGTTATATTTTTGAGGTTTTCTTCCAATCGGTCAATGGCCTCATCGGTTGCACCGGGCATTACCTGCACAATAAATCCGCCCGAATTTTTCACAGACAAATCCCTGTCTATCAATACGCCCAGACCAACCACCGACGGCACCTGCTCGGAGATGGCAAAATATTGCACAAGGTCATCACCCACCTCGCCCGTCACAAGAGGAATCTTGCCAATGTAGGGTTCTTTGAGTCCAAGGTCTGTGATAACTGTGAGAAAGCCATCGGTGCCAATGGCTGAGCCAACATCAAGCTTGCCTGCGCTGTTGAGAGGCAGGTCAACATTGCCATTGCCCACATAGCCCTTCACCTTGCAATCAGGCCCCGACACAGCAAGCACTCGCCCAATGGGTCCCGAGCCTGTCATTTGCAGTGTCACAAGGTCTTTTTCACCTTTTAGCATTGCGCCCATCATGGCAGAGGCGGTGAGAAGTCTGCCAAGTGCAGCCGTGGCAACGGGGGATGTGTTGTGATAGCCTCTTGCCACCTCAACGCTCTCGGTGCTGATGCAGCCAAAGGCCCTGAGAGTGCCATCTTCGCTGACAGCTCTTACTAAGTAATCTTTCATTTTTCCCTCCGGATTTTGCAAATCTTTAAATAGTGAAAAAGTGAAAAGGCAAATTGCTTTGCCTTTTCACTAATACATTAATCAGGACAAATCCTGAACATAGATTGTTCTTACCTCAGAAGAAGCGCTGGCCTCTACTTTAGGTGCAGGATTGTTGCGGCCTTCAAGGAAGGTGCGTGCAACCTGTGGGAAGAGAGCATAGCTGAGCACATCTTCTTCACATTTGATAAGGTCGCCCGCTTCTTCTTTATATTTTTCAAGCTCGGGCTGGAGAAGGTCAGCAGGTCTCACTGTGATAACCTCGTCATCACCGATTGCTTTCTTTCTCACTTCTTCGTTAACCTCAGCGGGAAGCTGGCCATATTCGCCACGAAGCAGACCCTTGGATTCTTTGGTTATCATTTTGTATCTTTCGCCCGAAAGCACATTGAGCACTGCCTGAGTGCCCACAATCTGACTGGTGGGAGTTACAAGCGGAGGATAGCCAAAGTCTTTTCTTACTCTGGGCACTTCGGCAAGCACTTCATAGTACTTATCTTCGGCATTATTTTGCTTGAGCTGAGAGATAAGGTTGGAAAGCATACCGCCGGGAACCTGATAAAGGAGTGTGTTGGCATCAACATTGAGCACCTTGGGATCAAGGCTGCCTCTTTCTTTGAGCTGGGCTGCAATATTGCGGAAATGCTTTGCTGCACGGCTGAGCACTTCGAGGTCGAGGCCTGTGTCGCGGTCGGTGCCTTTCATTGTGGCAACCATAGACTCGGTAGAGGGGTTGCTGGTGCCGTTTGCCAAAGGTGACAGAGCACAGTCCACAATGTCAACACCTGCCTGAGCAGCCATGAGGTTGGTCATGTCGCCTGTGCCGGCTGTGTTGTGAGTGTGAAGATGAATCGGCACGCTCACATTTTGTTTGAGCTTTTTAACAAGGCTATATGCATCATAAGGCAAAAGAAGGTTTGCCATATCTTTGATGCAGATGGTATCAGCACCCATTTTTTCAAGCTGACATGCAAGCTTTACAAAATAGTCTTCGTTGTGAACGGGGCTTGTGGTGTAGCTGATGGCAGCTTCACACATTCCGCCGTATTCTTTTACAAATTTGATGGCAGCTTCAAGGTTACGGGGGTCGTTGAGAGCGTCAAACACTCTCACGACATCTATGCCATTTTCAATAGATTTTTTGCAAAATGCTTCTACAACATCATCAGCATAGTGCTTGTAGCCAAGAATATTCTGACCGCGGAAAAGCATCTGGAGCTTTGTTTTGGGCATATGCTTTTTGATGGTGCGAAGTCTTTCCCAGGGGTCTTCGTTCAAAAATCTCATGCAGGAGTCAAAGGTGGCACCGCCCCAGCACTCTACTGACCAATAACCAACATCGTCAAGGTCTTTGAGTGCAGGAATCATGTCTTCAATTTTCATGCGGGTGGCAGCCTGAGACTGATGAGCATCACGAAGAATGGTATCTGTGATAAATAATTTAGACATATTTTCTCTCCTTATTATTTAGCAAGCATTGCAATAAGTGCGCCTGCTGCAATAGCACTGCCGATTACGCCTGCAACATTGGGGCCCATAGCGTGCATGAGAAGGAAGTTAGACGGATTTTCTTCCTGACCAACCTTCTGAGACACACGCGCCGCCATAGGCACAGCAGATACACCGGCTGAGCCGATAAGAGGATTGATTTTGTTTTTGAGGAACAAGTTCATGAACTTGGCAAGAAGCACACCGCAAGCTGTGGCAACACCAAATGCAACAACACCCATAACTATAATCTTGATGGTCTGCAGGCTGAGGAAGGTGTTGGCTGTGGCTGTGGCACCAACAGAAATGCCAAGGAAGATTGTGACAATGTTCATGAGTTCGTTCTGAACAGTTTTGGAAAGTCTCTCACATACGCCGCATTCCTTTAGGAGGTTACCGAGCATGAGGCAACCAACGAGGGGAGCGGCTGAAGGAACGAGGAGTGCAACAAAGATTGTAACAACTATGGGGAATATAATCTTCTCTTTCTGAGAAACAACTCTGAGAGCTTTCATTTCTATCTGGCGTTCTTTCTTGGTGGTGAGAAGCTTCATAATAGGAGGCTGGATAACAGGAACGAGCGCCATGTAGGAATAAGCTGCAACCGCGATAGGTCCTAAAAGGTGGGGTGCAAGCTTAGATGTAACGAAAATTGCTGTGGGGCCGTCGGCACCGCCGATAATACCTATGGAGCCTGCTTCGGCAGGAGTGAAGCCGAGATAATATGCGCCAATGAAGGTGGCAAAAATGCCGACCTGTGCTGCAGCACCAAGAAGAAGGCTCTTGGGGTTGGCAATGAGGGGACCGAAGTCGGTCATAGCACCAACACCAACGAAGATAAGGCAAGGATAGATGCCGAGCTTAACACCAAGGTAGAGAATATCGATAAGACCGGGAGTGATGGCATTGGATGCACCAAAGAGGTCCCAATGAACATGGCCGCCTGCAAAGAGCTCTTCATGGAATACTTCTGAGCCCATGAGGTTGGTAAGGAGCATACCAAATGCAATGGGAAGAAGCAAAAGCGGCTCGAATTTCTTTACAATGGCAAGATAGAAGAGTACACATGAGATGACAATCATAACAAGTGATTTCCAGTCTGTCATTGAAAAGCCTGTCTGCTTTAAGAAGTTGATAACCGCATCAAGCTTTGATGTGGGTTCAACATTGAGCACATCTTTTTCTTCAAACTGAATAAATTCGGGAGCTGTGAGAAGAAGTGACGAAAGAGCCGCGTGCTGATATCCGCAAAAGTATGAAAGCACGGGATATTTGTCGCCATTCATAGATGCATTTACATCATACTCAAATTCCACTTCGCCGCCGGCAGGAATTTCTATAATTTCGTTGATTTGGGGAGTCGCAGTGCCGGGCTCTAATATAAAAGTATTGTCAGTATCTTCAAATGCGAAAATAATCTCACCTGAAGCAACTTCCAGGGATCTGTTGGCAATGACAATATTCACCCTTCTGGTTTCTTCGTCAAACTTTGCCGATTTTACAAAAAGTGCATAATCCTGTGCTTCGCTCTGGGCAGGGGCATCTGCTGCAAAGCATGTGCCAAGGCTCATTATGAGCACCAAAACGAGAGCAAGGACGGAAATAATTTTGTTTTTCATTTTAATTTCCTCCGATTATAATTTGTGTGATTAAAAATTATTTGAGTGTGCAAAGAACGGTGCCGTTTGCTACAGAAGCACCCTTTTGAACACATACGGAGGTGATAACACCGTCAGCTGCTGCCATAATTTCGTTTTCCATCTTCATTGCTTCGAGAATAAAGAGGACATCGCCTTTTTTAACAGCGTCACCATCTTTTACATTCACTGCCAAAATTGTGCCCTGCATGGGAGCTACAACCTCAGCGCCTTCGCCTGCAGCAGCAGAAGCAGGAGCAGCGGCGGGAGCTGCCTTTGCGCTTGCAGCTTCTTCTTCGCTGATAAGTTCAATTGAAATCACATATTCTGTGCCGTTAACATTAACTTTGTAGTTTTTCATAATATTTACCTCTCTTGATTTTCAGTTTACTCATTACGCTTTCTTAAATGATACCACTCTTATGTTTTTTGCATCGGTACCGAGTTCTTCAGCAATTGCTGCACATGATGCAGCCACAATTTCCTGTTTATTGGCAATAGGAGCTGCTTTTGCAGATTTTTTTGCAGGAGCTGCTTTGGCTGTGTCCTTTTTTTCGGGCATGAGACCGCAAATAAGACTCATGAGCTTGCAAAGGATGATGATGCAGATAAGACCTACGAAAACTGTGCCAATACCAAGCAAACAAATAAATGCATTTGACATTTTGTGTCCTCCTTTCGCACATTTTTATTCTGATGATGTTGTTTGCAAACAAACAACATCCAACTTTTGCCTTATTTACCTTATTCTATATATTCCCCTTTTTTCCTCTTTTTTTTTTGAGTTTTGTCGATTTTCACAAATAATTCCATCAAGCCCAAGCGAAAAAGCATTTTTTAGTTAGTTCGAATCCTGTCACACTGCTTTTGTTATTTGCAAAACCCTTCTTTTTTATGTATTACAAAAAAGAAGCGACCCAAAATCGCATGATTTTGAGCCGTCTTTTTTCTTTTATCTTACCATTTCATCCTGATGGCCTGTTGCGTGATGAGATTTGATTACAGACTGCACCTCGTCGATAGAGCTCACCGACATATCGCCCACAACTGTGTTTTTGATGGCGCTCAGTGCATTGCCGTAGCTCATGGCCTCCTCGATTGTGCCGCCCGAAAGTATGCCATAGAGCACACCTGCCACATATGCATCGCCGCTGCCCACGCGGTCAATGACCTCTATGTCACGATAGTGCTTTTCTTCATAGAATTTGCCGTCATAGTAGATTCGCGAACCGAAGTTGTGCTTTATGGGGCTCACAACCTCTCGGCGGGTGGTGGCAACTATTTTGCAGCCATATGTATCGGCATAGCCTTTCATGATTTCGTCAAGGGTGCCTGTGCGACCCAGCATACGGCGCGAAGTTTCTTCCGATACAAAAAGAATGTCTACAAGCGGGAATATTTTTTCTATTACCTCTCTTGCTTCTTCTTCGCTCCAAAGGGTTGCTCTGTAGTTAACATCAAAGCTTATGGCTGCGCCGCTTTTTTTCATTTGCTTTATCATTTCCAAAGCGGTTTCTCTGAGGTTGGGGTCAAGAGCAAGCGAGATGGAGCTTATGTGAAACACTCGGGTGCGTTCATATATTTCATCGGGGATTTCCGACAGCTTGAGTGAGCACACCGAAGAGCCTGCTCTATCATAAACAACGGCAGACTTGCGCGGATACACTCCGCTTTCGTAATAATAGATGCCAAGTCTTTTTGCGTCGGAATAATCCCACACCACATAATCGTCCGACACATTGCCATAGCGAATACGCCTTGCAACAAAATGTCCCATTTTATTTTTGGGAAGTTTGGTGACAATAGCGGCTCTTATGCCAAGGTTGGCAGCGCCGGATGCCACATTGAACTCTGAGCCGCCGCAGTTTTTTTCGAAGATTTCACACTGAGAAATCTTTTCTTTGTCCGGTGCCGAAAGCCTGAGCATAACCTCGCCAAAGCTTATGAGGTCAAAATCTGCTGTTTGTTTTATAAAATCCATTATGTACCCCTCCTGTTTATTTTATATTTATTGCAAACGGAACCTCTTTCACCTCAAAAGTTTTTCCGTTTAGATACGAAAGTTCGTTTTCATCTGAAAAGTTGAATTTCAGCTTATATGAATATAGGGCCTGATGCTTCATCCCTATTTTTTTGTTGAATTCATTTGTGCCATATTTGCCGTCACCGGCAAGCGGATGGCCTATTGATGCAAGGTGCGCTCTTATCTGATGAGTTCTGCCTGTAAGGAGCTCAACCTCCAAAAGCGAGGTAAGCTCGCCCTCGGCAAGCACGCGATAGCGGGTGATGGCAGTTTTGGCGCCGTCTGTGGGGCGTTCATGCACATAGACTCTGTTTTGCGATTCGTTTTTTACCATATATGATTTTAAGGTTTTTTCCTTGTGCTTTAAATGCCCTTGCACCAGGCAGAGATAAAACTTATCGATTTCGCGGTTTTTGATTTTTTCGTTCATAATTCTCAGCGCCACCGCATTTTTTGCGGCAATCACTATGCCCGAGGTGTTGCGGTCAATGCGATTGCAAAGCGCAGGAGCAAAGGAGTTTTCTTCATCGGGCTTGTACTCGCCTTTTTTAAAAAGATAGGCTTTTATGTGGTTAATCAGAGTGTTTACCGTTTCGGTTTCATCATCGTGCACGCTGATGCCCGAGGCTTTGTCGACAAGCAAAATATTATCATCTTCATACACCACGCTAAGCTTTGGTTCAAGTGTTTTAAAAGCCTCATCGCCTTTGGGAGAAGCGAAAAATTCATCATTAATGTAAAGCTCAAGCACATCGCCCTCGCAAAGCATGTATCCTATCTCGCTTTTTTTGCCGTTGACCTTTATTCTCTTTTTTCGTATTCCTTTGTAGACCATCGAGGCAGGAATCGATGCAAAAAACTTGAAAAGAAATTTGTCAAGTCTTTGCCCTGCATCGTTTTTATTAATTGTAACAGTTTTCATCTAAGCCTCCATACACGCAAACTCGGCAAAAACATCACCAACAGCAGCCTCCGATTCAAACAAAGCTTCGCTGCCGTCATCTTCGCCATACACCACCCTCACAATGTTGGGCACGCCACCGAGCTCGGCATCGCCTGCGCCATAGCCCACCTTAATGGTGCCGGAGCGAGGCGCGGCAATCATCTGAGCGCCAAGAGCAGCCAAAAGTGCTGCTCCGCCCTCGGTGAGAAGCTCCGATGGTATAGGTGATGATGTCAAATTAAGGCTGTGCTTTTTGCATATATATCTTGTTTCGCCTTTGGTGAGAGGCACAAAGCCATTGCCGTCAAAAGCATGAGCGTCGGTGCAAAAAAGCCTCGACACAAGCACCTCGTCTGCACCAAGCTGCGCCACCGTTTCAAAAACAAAAGCTGCCATAATAAGCTCGCCAAGCTCAGCAGATATGCAAAATTCTGAATTCGACGGGTCCATAGAGCGCGCCTGCGCCTTTGTGTGAACAAAAGCGGCGAGGCGATTTTTGGTTTGCTCGCTTACCGTAAGCCTGTCACAAATCTCAATAAGCTCAGCTTCGCTGCCCATCTTTTCACTTGGCGGCACAAGCACCTGTGCCAAGGTTGCCTCCATTGCACCTCTTGTCACCGCACCTGAATTTATGCTTACCTCGGGAAAATCAGCTGCAATTTTATGCAAAAGCTCGCTTTGCGCACCCATGTCGATGAGTGCTCCTGCTGCCATAGATGGCGTGAATGCTGCAAAGCAATCAAAAAATATATATTTCATGTGCAT
>JAFVSB010000095.1 GCA_017503945.1 Clostridia bacterium | reverse complement strand
TTGATTGCATCAATTGCCGACGGATATGTGATGGAATACGGTACAATGAAGAAATCTTTGCAAATTTGTTTGTAGCTGATGATTTTGCCATCGGCAACTTCAACCGTTATGGCATGATTGAGCGAATGGGCATCATCAGAGAAAACAATCATGCGATCATTGATATAATAATCAAAATTCAACACAAAAGACTTGGAGCCGGCATTAATGATGTTTGATGATATTTCATAATATAAAACATCAGAAAAACCAAGAGCGCCTGTGACATCGTTGACAAAAGTTATGCACGAATTTATGCACTCATACACAGAATCACTATTTAATGAAACGCCCTGTGCAGAATTGAGCGATTTGTAATCAATGATGCCGTCGGTGTGAAGCTTGAGTGTGCCATAGTTTTCAACAAAAACCATTGAGTTGTCAGGTTCGGTATATCGCCTGATGGTTGAGGCGTTATAGCCGAATGAATGAAGTATGCCATCATACACATGCGGCTTTGAGGCAACATCTTTGAATAAATTTTGCTCTCCTACAGGCGTGATTTGTTTTTGCGATATATTTATAAGAACATCGGAGTCGATTACAATATGCTCTTCAACAGAGCTCTCGGCCTCAGAATCAAAATTAAGCTCAAAAGAATAGTAATCAGTGCCATCAGACACAGAAACTGCATTATCAATGAAATTGTCTAAAATATCGCTTTCGTAATTAAGACGATATTTGTAAACCGCACCATTTGAAGCATCTCTTACATACATATAGAAAATATTTGAGACGCGGGCATCTTTGGAAAGAATGAACTCACACACTGTGGTGATAGAGCCGGAATATTTATGCGAAAGCTGATAGAAGAAATATCCGCTGTCGTACTGTATCGGATATGAAAAATAACAAGACTTTCGTTTGAGATTTTCATTCCACTCGGCTTCATCAGATGTAATTATGCTTTCGCTTTTGGCAAGTAATTTTAAAGCAGACTTTATCTCGCCATAAATATTATTATATTCCTCAGAGGATTTGGTATATAATACATGATTGCCTGAATTATTAAGAATTATTTTTGCAGGTTTCAATATTTCTTCAACAGGGTCAAAAGAAGATGATGTGCCAGATTGATTCTGGGCAAAATGTTTTTTTACATCAGAAAAAAAATTATAGCCTTCCGGCCATAATTTTTCATTGAACCACTTATTAATAGTTAATACAATACTGCTGATTACCAAAAGAATCAGCAGTATTGACTTTAATCGTTCAATTTTCATGTGAAAATTCACCCGCCAATTAACGGAAAATGTCCTTCACACCTATTCCGTTAGCTTTGAATTTTGCATTGACATTGTCCATATAGCCTTTGTTGAGCAGAGAAATCTCGAGCTTAACAACTTCATATGTAACAGTGGAAGAATTAGCAACTACCATGATGCTGTTGAGACCGTCTTTGAGAGTAATTTGCTGAACATAAAGTCCACTGCTGCCAACATAGCTTTCAAGTTTTTCACCATATGCATTTCTGAGCACTTCATATGTGCCGGTGGCTGAGTTGTATGCATAAAGAGTAACCTTGGTACCCTTTACAGCAACAGCCGATATAACGCAGTTTCTGTTGGTTGTAGAGGAAACTATAGTTTCGGGATTCCTGATATCGATGAGGTAATCAACTGTGCCATAATAGTATGCAGGAAGACTATCGGCAGATGCCAGTGCTGAAGCAAAAGGAATACAAGACATTATTGCGATAAGAGCTAAAGCTGTGATAACCTTTGACAATCTGTTCATATAAAACACCTCCATCTTTATTATTATCATTATTATACAACAGTTATATTACAAAAACATTACAGTGGTTTTAAATTAGTATAACATATTTGCAAATCTTGTCAGCTTTTGACGGGCAATTTTATCATCACTTCGGTACCGGCGCCAACAGTGCTTTTGATTGAAATGGTACCGTCATGAGCTTCAACAATCTCTTTGGCGATGGCAAGGCCCAGACCTGTGCCGCCCATTTCGCGTGAACGGGCTTTATCGACACGGTAAAAGCGCTCAAATATGTGTTCGATATCCTTTTGAGGTATGCCAATGCCTGTGTCTTTTACTTTGATGGTGATAGAATCGAACATGAACACCGTGGAAACAAGAATCTGACCATTTTGGGGAGTGTATTTGATGGCATTGGTTATGATGTTGGTTATCACCTGCTCGAGTCTGTCTATATTGCCGTGTATGAGAGGCAACTGATTGGTGGGTTCATATATCAGGGTTTGTTTTTTAGCATTTGCGCTGTGAGCAAGCTTTGAAACGATATTTTGTGTGAGCAAACCAATGTCAAAATCGTCCATGGGCATGTCTTTCATGCTGTGGTCAAGGCTCGACAAAAGAAGAAGGTCTTTCACAAGGCGCGTCATTCGGTCTGTCTCGCTATTGATAACACCAAGAAAAGAGTTAAACATTTCTTTGTCGAAGCTACCGTCTGACACGGAATCCTGCAAGGTCTCCGTGTAGCTCTTGACAGTGGTGAGAGGAGTTCTGAGCTCATGTGAAACATTTGCAACGAAATCCCTTCGGGATTTATCGAGCTTTTCGCGCTCTGTGATATCACGAAGAACAACCACAATACCGCCCGATTTGTCATCGGTTTTGAAAGGAGCAAAATATGCGCTGATTTCTCTGCCATCTCTTTTGATGACACGCTCAACCGTTTCAAAATGTTTGATATATAAAATAGGACCAAGACTTATCTCTGAAGCTTCAAAAACCTCTGCAAACCTGGGTTCGGCATCATCGGGAATACCCAAAAGAAGCTTAGCGGCGGGATTTATGTGAATAATGTTGCCGCTTAAATCAAACGCCAAAACACCGTCGGACATATACTGCACTATGGTTTCAACCTTTTCTTTTTCACTTTGGATAGCTCCGAGAGTGCTCTTTAGCTCGGATGCCATGTAATTGAAGGTTTCCGTGAGCTGACCTATTTCATCGGGTGATTTTACATCGATAACATAATCAAAGTCACCCGACGCCATACGATTGGATTTTTGCGTGAGGGATTTTATGGGAGAAATGATGGTCACAGAGAGTAAAATAGCAAAAATCAAAGAAATTGCTATGCCAAGAAGCAACGCCTGAATGATAATTGTGAATACATTTCGAAGAACGGTGTTGCTTTCTTCTTTGGTGTCTTTGATGTATATAATATAGCTTACTGCATCGCCTGTCATAAGCGGAACAGCATAGTCCATATAGCTATAGGCAGAGTTAACCACATCTCCAACTGTGCCACTCATGGCACTGATGATGTTGGGAGAAAGCTCCAAAGAAGACGCAAGCTCTTTATTTGATGCAAAGCTTTCAATGGCTTTGCCGCTTTTGCCATCGAGAATATAGCACTCGCGAAAAGAGTCGATGCCCAATTGAACATAGTGGGCACTTACGCTGTCATATACACCTTGAACGCCACTATCGCCTTGTATGCTTGAGCATAGCGTATTGACATATTCTTCGGTAAACACTGCAGCGTTCACCTTATAAAATTCATCATGATAATATTGGTCGGTGGTGTCCGTCATAAATGTGCCAATGAGAATAATTACAGATATGGTCAAAAGGACAAACATCGCACCAATCTTCAGACTGATACTTTTAAACATAAATTATGCTCCAAAATAATATCCTACGCCGCGCTTTGTTATGATGTATGCAGGCAGGCTTGGATTATCTTCAATTTTTTCGCGCAAACGGCGGATGGTAACATCAACAGTGCGCACATCTCCATAAAACTCGTAGTCCCACACTTTGTTGAGCAACTGCTCACGGCTGAAAATTCTACCCTTGCGTGTGGCGAGGAATTTGAGCAATTCGAACTCACGATATGTGAGAGAAACGACCTTGTCACGCTTGCGCACCTCGTATTTTTCTATGTCGATAACTAAATCGCCGAAATCAAGAAGTTCGCCCGAGGAATCTGCCTGATGAGTAATCTGAGTGCGGCGGAGGTTGGCTTTGACTCTTGCCATAAGCTCTCTTAAGCTGAATGGCTTTGTCATGTAGTCGTCGGCACCAAGCTCAAGACCTAACACCTTGTCTACCTCTTCTTCGCGTGCAGTGAGCATTATAATTGGCACAGATGATTTTTCACGCACCTTTTTGCACACGGTGAATCCATCCATTTTAGGAAGCATAACATCAAGTAAAATGAGGTCAGGCTCCTGAGACAGCGCCATTTCGGCAGCAGCCTCGCCATCATGTGCACAGATTACTTTATAGCCGTTTTTTTCGAGGTTTAATTTGAGTATATCAACGATAGGCTTTTCGTCATCAACAACAAGTATTTTGTTTTCCATAACATAGGCCACTCGGGCCATACACCTCCTGAAAACATAATATATATTTGATTTTAACATATTTATCAAAGTTAGTCAAGGCGGGTTTTTTGCACTGTTTGTATATTGTGCCAAAATGTCTTGCAAGCGCTTTGGTAAATTTATTTATTTTTTTTGCCAAAGTCTATTGACAAAAATGTAAATTTGATGTATTATATCTAAGTGCTTAAAACACAGTGCCTTATGGATTTACAATTTATGCGCCTATAGCTCAGCAGGATAGAGCGAACGCCTCCTAAGCGTTAGGCCAGTGGTTCGAATCCACTTAGGCGCGTCATATTTCGGGGTGTAGCGCAGCTGGTAGCGCACTAGACTGGGGGTCTAGGGGCCGCAGGTTCAAGTCCTGTCACTCCGATGTTTTCAAAAAACCGCTTAAACACTGCAAACACAGTGATTAAGCGGTTTTTCGTTTCTTTGCACATTTTTAATTTTAACTTATTTTACCCTATTTTTACATATTGCTTAATATAGTTTTCTGCATCGGTTATGGCTTGTTTATCCGTGTAAACATCATAAGAAAACATACCATCTTCAACCATCTTTACAATGGTCGGCACTGCTTCGTCAGGTGTTGCCTTCGCTTCAAGGATTGTGCGAACTGTCTGCGACACCTTTTTGTCTTTGTCTGTTCTCTGAGGCACTTGCACATCTCTGCTTGGGGTTTCACCTCGTGGGATAACACCATACTTTTCTATAAGCTCGTTATATCTTTCGGTGCTCATCGTTCCGTTTTCAACATACTTGTCCAGTTTATTGTTTGCAATAGCATCAAGCAATTCTGAGGTTGGCATTCCGCCTTTGAGGGAGTTGCTTACTTCCCTGCTTTTTTCTGTGATTCCATCTGTCTTTTGTATTTCCTGTAGTTCTCTGCCGCCGTTTCCGCTTCTCTTACCATTTTCGAAATCTCTTCCGGAGATAGCTTTCTCTCTTCTGAATCGCTTAATGAGTTCTTGCGTTTCTCGTTCTGAAAGCCCAAGTCTTGATATTTCACGCTTTATCCCTTCCTTTTCTGCAAACTCTTTAACCTTGTTCAAGCATAATCTTAATAGTTCTCCCCAGGTTTCGTTTGTAGTTATCATTTTTTCAGATTGGTCTTGCCCTGTTGTTAAAGCATAATAACCTACAACTTTACCGCCATATTCTTCGAGAAGATTTTTAAGGCCAATATAAATATACATCGTTCCCCAAGCTTCTAATTTTATCCTCGGTGTCTTCTTTTAAAAGATGTGAAACCAGCTTGTAGGCCGATTTGAAATCGCCACTCTTTGCAAGATCATACAAGTTTCGTGTAGCCCTGTCTAACGATTCATACCTTGAAGAAAACATTACCCCATCAGCATACAACGAACCGTTTATATTTCTATTATACTCCCCTTTTGTCTTAATTTCAAGATTTTTGGAAGAGTTTGTCTCTTTCAGCGAGTATCTAAATTCGTTCTTGGCACCAAACCTCTTTGAAAGCGGAATAACTCTACCGAAAGCATTATATGTCACGGGGTCGGCAGATTTTAATTGCCCTTTTGGATTTAAGAAAGCATATACATTGGCAGGTGTCTTTTGTATACTTCCGTGGTATCCAATGTCATATATGTTTTTAAACACCACTCCTGTGTAACCATTGTCTTTTGCCCACTTTACAATTTCTCTTGTGTTGGCAGTGCTTTGACCTTGTTAACAAACGCGGATACGGCATTATTGTATGTCTCTTGATTTGCAGCACTTTGTCCGTTGCCCTTTTTTAACGAGGTTTCGCCACTCACCCCCGAATATGTCTGCGCCAAAGCTAATGAATCTGTTGCGAAAAAAGAAATAGCATCATCGCTTTTCTTTACATCGGCTTTTGTAAAACCAAAGACTGCAGTTCCGTGATACACCTTCGTTGGGAATCCCGACTCTCTCGCTTTTTCTGCAACCATTTCGTTCAATCTCGATTCGTTCTTCACAGGATTTTTTGCAAGTTCGAGGTATTCTTTGTCTTTAAGAGAAAATTGAATGTACGCACTTGTATATATGCTCTCTGTGTTGGTGTCGTAATTAAATATCTTGACACCGTTTATAAGTTCTGGTACACTGATATCCAAAGGTACACTCAACAATTGGGAACCACCAGCATTTTTTTGCTGTGTTGCCAACGGAGTGTGCCTTTTTTTGTTGGCAATACTTCAACTCTTAATACATAAAGTGTGTTTGAGTTTATTTTTTCCCTCGCTGTTATTAACGCTCGATATTCCCCATTATCCATAAATATTGGCGCGACAAAATGGTGATACTCCTTTATAGCCTTGTTTTGGTTTTTGGGTTTTTGCGGATTTTTTGAATCCACATAGACTGCATTTTTAAACAGTTCTGGCAACTTCAACATTGCATTCAAATTATGGATATGAGCTTCTTTAAAACGATTGAATCTTTTATTTGTTGGATTGATAGCCTTTCCTATCCTCTTTTTGTAGTAGATTGTTATTGTCAGTAATGGACTGAACCAGCTTGGGCAATTGGAGCCCTCTGCTCGTAGACCATTGCTGACATTTTTTTGTATACATCTATGTTATCTATTTTGTTTGTTATTAATGAACCTCAGCAGATTCCAAAAATGTTTATTTGGATTGGAAAGATAATCCTTTACCGACACGGAACAAATCAATTCTTTGTGTTTATAAAGAGAAATTCTTTCATTTTCTATGGCAATGGTGGCACTGCGATAATGGCATGCCACATTATTTTTGCCCGATTCAGCAAGAGTGCGAATCTGACAAAATAATTTGTGAGTGTTCTGATCTTTAAAATTCAGTTCACACACATCGCGTGCTTTGTGCAGCAAATACAAGCTGGTGAGAGAAAAAGGTGCTCCACCGCCCGACATGGCTATGTCGTTTTTGAGTCTGCTCCAATGCTCAACTCTGAACAGATAATATAATTCATCGGATTTTTTTGGTATTTCCTTTAGCTCCGAGCGTTTTATCTTTTCACATGATATTACTTTAGCCCAAAATCTTATGCCTGCATCTTTGCCATAAAAATTTTTGGATTGATATATGGCAATGTGAGAAATCTCCCCTATCTGAGCGTCAAGCTTTTTGACCGGGATGTGATAAAAATCACCCTCAAGGCAAATGTCAAGCTGCTGCCTATTGCGAAGAGGAGCAATGAGCACAGTCCGTTCTGTGAAAGAGTCGGCCGCAGTGCAGTGTTTTTCATAGGTTGGCGCAAATTCTGACTGAAGTGCTGCAATGCACTTATCATATAATGACTTGATTTGATGCATATGAAAATTGTTGCCTATCATCTTGTAGTGAGCATCTTGGCAAGATGACTTAAAAACTGAACTTGCAAGCATCAGGCGCACTTTGCAAAAATCACTGTATAAATTGCGCTGTTGCTGTGAAGAACGCGGTTGTGTTTTCAAAACAAGTATCTTATTATGTAAGTTTGAAAAATAGTTTTTTATCAGAGCTATATGTGCTGAATCTGACAAATAATAACCGCTTTTCAAATAGTAATCAACCTTTTTAATTAAGATGTCTAAAGCATGGGAAAAATCCAACTGTGCATTACCAGAATGTTGCATATCCTTCATTTTCGTATCTCCTTAGCATATGTGCGATTTTATCACTGCTGAGAGGATATCGACAAGTGTGCGAAATCTTCATCTCCATCATTTGGGCAGATGAATCAGCATATTCATCACTGCCATTCTTGCCTCGTTTGAGGCAATAACAGAAAAGATCACACAGGCAATTTTTCACCAAGGTGGTTGGTCCATGGAGCTTGGGGAGAATCTTTTGAACAATCATCAAATCCATTACAGCATCTTCTGTAAAAGAGTCATATCTTCGACTATATTGACCAAAGAACAAGATGGCATCTCTGGCGCGATAAGAGATGGGTGAAACTGATTGCAAAATAGTCTTGTTGAGTCTTTCAAGTGAAAAGCTTGTTTCGCGCAAAACATCAAGGTCGGTCTTGCAATCTATGGCTGTGATATATTCGGGTTTCAAAAACTCATTGTCAACATCTATGGGATTGGCGCATTGTCGCATGCTCTCCATATCGGTTGAAGATATTGCAAGCTCATGTGGCGAAAGCTCTATGACAAAAGCGCGGTCAAGCACCCTGTCGCAAACAGGATATGATGACTCGTCATTGTTGGCAACAGCAAAAATGTATAGATTGTCAGGAAGATAAATGTCACCATATGTAGTATAGGCTGCCTCATCATTGCCATAGCTTTGGCGCGATAAAACAAAATCAGAAACAATACTTCCGCTATCATCAAACCATTTATCACTCATGGCAGCCAAAATTGGTGCAAGATATTGCTCAGGACGGGAAAGATTGAAGTCATCAAGGCAGAGAAAATATGGCTTTGTGTTATCAGATATAGCTTCTTTTAAAAATGATGTGATGCACCCGGGGACAAATCTGCCATCAGAACTTATGTGACCCAAAAGCGGCTCAGCGCTTTGCCAGTGAGCGCCCACACTCACCGATAAAAAGCGCCCGTTTGCACGATTGGCACCAAGGCTCTGAGCAAACAAGCGCGCCATGGCCGATTTGCCTGCGCCACTGCGCCCTGCAAGGATAACGAAAGGCTGAGATTTCAAAGATATAATCAAATTATAAAACAAGTCTCTCGGATATTTATAGCCACTACTCATGAAATAATCGCAAATGGCTGTTACTGCGTCATTAATATTCAATATTCTCACTCCCTGAACTTGAATATAAAAATACAGAGGGTATTTACGCCCCCTGCATTTCATAATAGAATATTATTTATCTTTAAGATAATCGTTGAGCTTTTCAACGAGTTCATCAGCATCTACGCCGTGTACTGCACAAGCCTCTTCGATAGTTTCGCCGCTGGCAGAAGGGCAGCCGAGACAATGCATGCCAATTTCAAAAAAGAAAGGTGCAGTGCCTTCGTCGAGTCTGAGAACATCAATGATGATGGTATCCTTTGTTACTGAAGCCATAGTATAGTCTCCTTTCGATTGTTTATTATAATTACATTA
>JAFVSB010000094.1 GCA_017503945.1 Clostridia bacterium | reverse complement strand
ATTGGAATTGAGCCATGCCGCCAACGCTCTGCCGCGATATGTATTCCACATCTGCATCACGAGGGGCATGTTTCGATATATGCTGAAATCTGGAGAAATAACACCTTTGAATTTTTTGATTTTATTCAGATATTGTTTGGAGTTTTTCCACATTCTTTCAAATTTTTCATCGTGCTCATAAAAGTGTACCCAACAATCAAAGTCATTCCACGATTTTGATATGGCACGTGAAAAGCTCACCAACTTATTTGGAACTTCGTCAGTTCCATTAATAACTGGTAATTCCAAAAACCCCGAATAATCAAAACTCTCATTTAAAAATGATTTGAAAACATCTCTTGCTTTGTTACAATTCATTATCGCTTGTTCCTTTCTTTGAAACATTCAGATAACATAATTGTAACACAAATAAAATTTTGCCGTGCTCGCCAAAAATCAAAAAATGAAACGGCATCAAGTCCAACTCCCACAAGGCTTAGATGGGTGTGTGGCGTGAAAATTCTGACGAAATGGGTATATTTGTATTATAATAATTTACAAAAACAAAGTCAACTCAAAAAACGCACCCGAGAGCATCTCGAGTGCGTTTTAATTTAGTTTACAGATTAAACTAATTCAATGATAGCCATTTCAGCGGCATCACCGCGTCTGGGACCCATTTTCATTATTCTGGTATATCCGCCGTTTCTCTCAGCATATTTGGGAGCGATTTCGGCAAACACCTTTGTAACAACATCTTCCTTAGTGATATAAGCAAGAGCCTGTCTTCTGGTGTGTAATGTATTGGTTTTACCCAGGGTTATCATTTTGTCTGCCATACATCTGATTTCTTTTGCTTTGGGCAGAGTTGTTTCAATTCTGCCGTTTTCAAGCAAAGCTGTAACCAGGTTTCTTAAGGTAGCATCTCTGTGGTCGGATGCGCGGCCTAATTTTCTTGTACCGGGCATGTGTGTTTACCTCCTTTATCAAAAATTCATCTGCTTATCTTTATTCGTCATATTCCTTCGAGAACTGGAAGCCTAATGAATTAAGCTTGCCAACAACCTCTTCTAAAGATTTTCTGCCGAGGTTTCTCACTCTCATCATTTCACCCTCAGATTTTGACACGAGGTCTTCAACAGTGTTGATACCTGCGCGCTTGAGGCAGTTGAAAGAACGAACCGAAAGGTCAAGCTCTTCGATAGTAAGCTCTAAAACTTTGTTTTTCTGGTTTTCTTCTTTTTCAACCATGATGTCGGTGTCTCTGATCTCTTCGGTAAGGTCAATAAAGAGATTCATGTGGTCATTCAAAATCTTAGCACTAAGGCTGAGGGCCTCTTCAGGAGCAATTGTTCCGTCGGCAAAGATTTCAAGAGTAAGCTTATCATAATCGGTAACCTGTCCTACACGGGTGTTAGTAACATAGTAATTTACCTTATCAATAGGTGAATAAATTGAATCTACAGGAATAACGCCAATGACATTTTGCATATTCTCTTTATTCTTTTCGCTTGTTACATAACCTCTTCCCTTGGAAAGGGTAATTTCCATATAAAGGCGCGCATTGTCGCTGAGTGTAGCGATGTGCAAGTCGCCGTTTATAATTTCAACCTCATGGTCACATCTGATATCTCTTGCACAAACCTCACCTTCACCGCTTGCTTCAATGTAAACGGTTTTGGGAGTATCGCAATAAAGCTTTGCGATTATCTTTTTGACATTCAGAATGATTTCGGTTACATCTTCTTTTACACCCGGAATAGTTGAGAACTCGTGCAGAACGCCATCGATTTTCACACTTACAGGAGCTGCACCGGGAAGAGATGACAAAAGCACTCTTCTGATGGAGTTGCCGAGTGTGATACCGTAGCCTCTCTCAAGAGGTTCAACCTCAAATTTGGCGAATTTGCCATCGGGAGATTTTTCCACACATTCAACGCGGGGCTTTTCCATTTCGATCATAATATAACCCTCCATTTCAAAACTATTAATATCTCAATCTGGGAGAGACTATTATTTCGAGTAGAGCTCGACAATAAGGTGCTCTTCAACTTCAAGGTCGATGTCGCTTCTCTTAGCGAGTGTAACAACCTTGCCCTGGAGTGTGTTGCGGTCAAGATCAAGCCATTCGGGAATGTTTCTGCCCTCAGTAGCTTCGATAATAGCTTTTATCTTGGGAAGGCTTCTGCTTGTTTCTTTGATGGTGATAACATCGCCTTCTTTTACGAGGTAAGAAGGAATATCAACCTTTTTGCCATTTACGAGGAAATGACCATGAACAACAAGCTGTCTTGCTTCAGCTCTGGAAAGACCAAAGCCAAGTCTGTATACTACATTGTCGAGACGGCTTTCAAGAATCTGGAGAAGGTTTTCACCGGTAACGCCGGCTTTCTTTTCAGCAAGCTCGTAGTAGTGAGCAAACTGACCTTCCAAAACGCCGTAAAATCTTTTTGCTTTCTGCTTTTCTCTGAGCTGCAATCCATATTCAGAGAGTTTCTTTCTGCCCTGACCGTGCTGACCGGGAGCATAGGCTCTTCTGTCGATTGCGCATTTTCCGCTATAGCATCTGTCGCCTTTCAAAAAGAGCTTCTGACCCTCGCGGCGGCAGAGACGGCATACTGCTTCTGTATAACGTGCCATATCTTACACCTCCTGTTTAATCACACTCTTCTTCTCTTAGGCGGTCTGCAACCGTTGTGAGGAATGGGTGTTACATCTTTAATCATACTTACTTCAAGGCCAGCTGTCTGGAGAGCTCTGATTGCAGATTCTCTGCCGGAGCCGGGGCCTTTTACATATACTTCTACAGTCTTGAGACCGTGTTCCATTGCAGCCTTGGCAGCGGTTTCAGCAGCCATCTGTGATGCAAAGGGAGTACTTTTTCTTGAGCCTCTGAAGCCCAAGCCACCGGAAGATGCCCAAGATAATGCATTACCCTGAGTGTCGGTGATGGTAACTATTGTATTGTTAAATGTGGAGCGAATGTGAGCACAACCACGTTCAACATTTTTCTTTTCGCGTCTTTTACGACCTCTTTTTGCCTGAACAGCCATACTAAACTTTCCCTCCTTGGATTATTTTTTCTTACCAGCGATGGTTCTCTTGGGACCTTTTCTGGTTCTTGCATTTGTTTTTGTTCTCTGACCTCTTACGGGAAGACCTCTTCTGTGACGAAGACCTCTGTAGCAGCCTATTTCGATAAGGCGCTTGATATCGAGAGCAGCCTGTCTTCTGAGATCACCTTCAACGGTGTAATCTCTGTCGATGATTTCTCTGATCTTCTTTTCTTCATCTTCTGTAAGGTCTTTAACTCTTGTATTAAGATCAATTCCTGCTTCTGCCAAAATCTTTCTGGAGCTTGCTACGCCGATACCATACACATAGGTAAGGCCGTATTCAACTCTCTTTTCGTTAGGTAAGTCAACACCTGCTATTCTTGCCATTAGCTTTTTGCACCTCCTGTTTAATAATCGCATTTATTGTTTTGTATTATCATAACCATAAGGATTACAAAGGGCAGTGCCTTTGTACAGCCGCACCTTATAAGCTACAAGCTAAAAATTAATCAACCCTGTTTCTGTTTGTGTTTGGGGTTTTCGCAGATAACCATAATGTTACCTTTTCTTTTAATGATTTTGCATTTTTCACACATAGGTTTAACTGATGGTCTTACCTTCATGATTATTACCTCCTATTATAAACTCAGCTTATTTCGCTCTCCATGTAATGCGTCCCTTGCTCAGGTCATAGGGTGACATTTCAACCTTGACCTTGTCTCCGGGAAGTATTCTTATGAAATTAGTTCTAAGCTTTCCGGAAATATAAGCCTGGATTTTGTGACCATTTTCAAATTCTACTATGAACATAGCATTGGGCAACGCCTCAAGCACTGTTCCTTCTAATTCAAAAACATCTTCTTTTGCCAAGGATATAACCTCCCTTATCAATATCTACTCAATTAATGTTAAAAGTTCCGGTTCACCGTCGGTGATGAGAATTGTGTTTTCATAGTGACAGGCGAGAGAGCCGTCTTTTGTTTTGACAGTCCAGCCGTCACTAAGGCACTTGGTTTCAAACCCTCCTGCATTGACCATGGGTTCAACCGCTATGGTCATACCCTTGCAAAGCCTTATGCCATGACCGAAATTACCATGGTTGGGGATCTCGGGATCTTCATGGAGCTTTTTGCCAATGCCGTGGCCGCAATAGTTGCGCACAATGCTGTAGCCGTGCGATTCAACATATTCCTGAATTGTGGCGGATATGCTAAACAGCCTTTCGTTGTGACGGGCAAATTTGAGACCTTCAAAAAAGCTCTGCTTTGTAACATCTATAAGACGCTTTGCCTCGTCTGAAATCTTGCCTACAGGATATGTCCTTGCTGCATCACCATGATAGCCATCGAAAACCGCGCCGATGTCAAGGCTTATGATGTCGCCGTCTTTTAGTGCTGTGCCGTCGGGGATACCGTGAATTACGGTGTCATTTATCGATGCACAAATGCTTGCCGGGAATCCGGCATAGCCCAGAAAAGACGGTTCACCACCCTGAGAACGGATGTAGTCTTCGGCTATTTTGTCTAACTGCTTGGTTGTGATACCGGGGGATATATGCTTTTCCAATTCCTTGAAAGTACCGAAAACGATTTTTCCGGCAGCACGCATCTTTGAGATTTCCGAAGTCGATTTTATATTGATCATTTTATCCTCCGCAAAATGCTCAGCCTTCCAGAACCTTTATGATGGCATCGGTGGTGGCCTCGAGCGAGCCTTCGCCCTGGGCTACTGCCAGATTACCCTTATTCTTATAATATTCTATAAGAGGTTCTGTCTGACTGTGATATATATCAAGACGGGATTTTATGGTTTCGGGGTTGTCATCAGCTCTTGTCACAAGCGGAGAAGCACACCTTTCACATTTGTCGCCAGCTTTGGAAGGATTGTTGGCAACATGATAGGTTGCGCCGCATTTGGAGCATTCGCGTCTGCCCGAAAGCCTTGTGATAATCAAATCATCGTCCACTTCAATATCAAGCACCTTGTCTATCTCGATGCCGAGGCTATCAAGAGCCTCTGCCTGAGGAATTGTGCGGGGAAAACCATCGAGAATGAAGCCGCTTTGGCAATCAGACTCTGAGAGTCTTTCCTTTATTATTCCTATAACTACCTCGTCCGGCACAAGCTCGCCCTTGTCGATGTAGGCTTTTGCCATTTTGCCTGTGGGGGTTTCGTTTTTGATGGCACCTCTTATGATAGCGCCGGTGGATATTGTGGGTATACCATATCTGTCACTTAAGATTTGTGCCTGGGTGCCTTTTCCGGCACCCGGTGCACCAAGCATAATCAATTTCATACTATTATATTCTCCCTGTGCATCAATCAAGGAAGCCCTTGTAATGACGCATGAGCATCTGAGATTCAATCTGTTTAACTGTTTCGAGTGCAACACCAACCATAATGAGAAGTGAAGAACCACCAAGCTGAACTGTTGAAAGTGCAGGGTCAATGATTCCCATCACAAGAGGAAGGATTGCAACGAAGCCAAGGAAGAATGCACCCGAGAGGGTGATCTTTGAAAGTATTCTGCTAATGAAATCGCTTGTGGGTTTGCCGGGTCTGATGCCGGGAACAAAACCACCGTTCTTCTTCATATTGTTTGCAACTTCAATGGGATTGAACTGAATTGCAGTGTAGAAATATGTGAAGAACACGATAAGCAAGAAGTAGATTACAATGTAAACCCAGCTTGTGGGCTGGAAGAAGCTCCAGAATTTACCCCAGAAGCCTGATGTGGGAGTACCTGTAAACTGCATGATTGTTGTGGGGAAAGAAAGGATTGACATAGCGAAGATAATCGGAATAACACCTGCCATTGCCACTTTGAGGGGAATGTGTGTGCTCTGACCGCCATACATCTTTCTGCCTACCATTCTTTTTGCATACTGAACGGGAATGCGTCTTTCTGCATCGGTGATGAATACTACAAATGCAATCATTGCAAGGAAGATTGCAACAACGATTGCAAATACCCACCAGGATACTGTCTGGAACTCGGTCACTGCCATCCAGAGGCTGCCAAACATTGTGGGAAGGCTGGCTACGATACCTGAGAAGATGATGATGGAAATACCATTGCCAACACCTTTTTGGGTTATCTGCTCACCAAGCCACATGAGAAATGCAGTACCTGCAGTGAATGTGGAAACAATTGTGATATAGCTCATCACGCCAGGATCTTTAACTGCGCCTTCAATGCCGAAGTAAAGGCCTGTTGCCTGAATAAAGGCAAGGATGATGGTAACTATGCGAGTCCATTTTGCAATAACCTTTCTGCCTTCTTCGCCTTCTTTGGAAAGTCTTTCAAGGGCAGGGATTGCAACTGTAAGGAGCTGAAGTATAATTGATGAGTTAATGTAGGGTGTAATACCCATCGCAAATATTGTAGCGTTGGAGAAGGAGTTACCCGAGAATGCATTGAGCATACCAAAGAGTGAGTTGCCTTCTGCAACTAAAGCTGCGAGTGCATCAGGGTTAAGACCTGGAACAGGAATAAACGAACCGAGTCTGAACACGAAAATCATGAGCAAGGTGTAAAGCATCTTTTTTCTGAGGTCGGGAATTGACCAAGCATTACGCAATGTTTTAAACACCTTACATCACCTCATACTTTCCGCCTGCTGCAACGATTTTTTCCTTTGCAGATTCAGTAAATTTAGCAGCTTTAACGGTAACCTTCTTTTCTACATTGCCGTTACCAAGAACCTTGATACCGTCAAGAGTTTTCTTGATGATGCCTGCTTCTTTGAGAGCATTAGCATCAACTACTGCACCGTCTTCAAATTTGTTCAAATCGGAAACATTGATTTCAGCATATTTGAGAGCAAATACATTGTTGAAACCACGCTTAGGCAATCTTCTGTAGATGGGCATCTGACCACCTTCAAAACCGATTCTTACACCGCCGCCGGATCTTGCGTTCTGACCCTTGTGGCCTCTGCCTGCGGTTTTGCCGTTGCCGGAGCCGTGACCTCTGCCTTTTCTCTTTTTGTCCGCTGTAGAACCTACACCGGGCTGGAGTTCATATAATTTCATATGCTGCGCACCTCCTTTAATCAAACTTGCTCTACGCTTACGAGGTGACACACTTTATTTACCATACCTTTGATCTGGTCGTTATCTTCGTGAATCTTCTCGTCTCTGATTTTCTTTAAGCCGAGAGCTTTAACTGTAGCAATCTGATCTTGCTTGCAGCCGATTGTGCTCTTAACTAAAGTAACTTTAATTTTAGCCATCGATTTTTCCTCCTAAATATTGTTTGCGCGTTTTATTAACCGAGCAATTCTTCTACGGTCTTACCTCTGAGACGGGCAACATCTTCTGCCACCTTAAGAGATTTGAGACCTTCGATTGTTGCGCTAACAAGATTGCGAGGATTGTTAGAACGAAGTGATTTTGTTCTGATATCGCGGATACCTGCGAGCTCAAGTACAGCTCTGGCACAGCCGCCGGCGATAACACCGGTACCACGGCCGGCAGGTTTGAGAAGCACTCTGCCTGCACCAAACTCACCGATAACCTCGTGAGCGATTGTGGTGCCAACCATGGGAACAGTAATCATATTCTTCTTAGCGTCATCTATAGCTTTTCTAACAGCGTCAGGAATTTCAGCAGCTTTACCTGTGCCTGCGCCAACATGGCCATTGCCGTCACCAACAACTACAAGCACGCTGAATCTGAAAGTTCTACCGCCCTTTACAACCTTAGCAACACGATTAATGCTAACGATTTTTTCCTGCAGTTCCAAAGAATCTGCATCTATTCTTTCTAAAGCCATTGCTTTTCCTCCTTCTCTTAGAATTCTAAGCCGCCTTCTCTGGCGCCTTCGGCAAGCTCGAGCACTCTGCCGTGATATACATAACCGCCTCTGTCAAAAACAACTGCTTTGATGCCGGCATCGATTGCTTTTTGAGCAACGAGTTTGCCAACTTCTCTTGCGGCAGCTTTGTTGCCACCGTTTGCTACAGTGCCTTTGAGTTCCAAGCTGGAAGCGGAAACCAATGTCTTGCCAGTTGTATCATCAATAACCTGAGCGTATATGTTGCTGAGGCTTCTGAATACATTAAGTCTGGGGCGCTCAGGAGTACCGGAAATATTTTTTCTTACTCTGTAATGCCTTTTTATTCTTGCAGCATTGCTATCTTTTTTACTAATCATTGTGGTTTACTCCTTTCCGGTTCTTACTTCTTAGAACCTGTTTTACCTTCCTTACGTCTGATAACCTCTTCAGCATATTTAATACCTTTGCCCTTATATGGCTCGGGGGGTCTCTGTTCTCTGATGACTGCTGCAATCTGACCTACGATCTGATTGTTGATACCCTTAACGATGATTGTGTTGGGATCGGGAGCTTCGAGTGTGTAGTCATCGGTATCTTCAAATTCAATAGGGTGTGAATAGCCGAGTGTAAGAGTGAGCTTTTTGCCCTGTTTCTGACAACGGTAACCAACACCATTGATCTGAAGAGTCTTCTGGAAACCATCTGTAACACCTGTTACCATGTTGGCAAAAAGTGTTCTTGTGAGGCCGTGGAGTGACTTATGCTCTTTGGATTCGGTAGGTCTTTCAATTATAACCTGACCTTCTTCCTGCTTGATAATCATATCGGCATGAAGAGTCCTTGTCAATGTTCCTTTGGGGCCTTTTACGGTAACTGTGTTATCATTTGCAATGTTAATCTCCACACCAGCGGGGATTGCGATTGGCATTCTACCTATTCTTGACATTTATCTTCACCTCCGATTACCAAACAAATGCTAAGACTTCGCCGCCAATGTTAAGCTTTCTTGCTTCTTTATCGGTCATGATACCTTTTGAAGTAGAAATGATTGCGATGCCAAGTCCTTTAAGCACCTTGGGTAAATTTTCGTTGCTTGCGTAAACTCTGAGACCGGGCTTTGATACTCTCTTAAGACCGGTGATTACTTTCTGTTTGCCGGGAGCATATTTAAGATTAATCTTAATCATGCCCTGGATATTATCCTCTATTACTTCATAGCCGTTGATGTAGCCTTCGGCGTCCAAAATCTTTGCGATTTCGATCTTGATTTTGGAAGCAGGAACATTCACAGACTCGTGTTTTGAAGAATTTGCATTCCTGATACGGGTAAGCATATCAGCGATAGGATCGGTGATTTGCATTGTGCTACCTCCTTTTTTAATTCTTTGTATCGTTTATTACCAACTAGCCTTTTTAACACCGGGAATCTGACCT
>JAFVSB010000093.1 GCA_017503945.1 Clostridia bacterium | reverse complement strand
CATAATATCTTTTATACATAATCCACCTCACAAATCCTTAAAAATCGATGTAAGCTGAGTAAGCTTAAGCATTTTAACTGCTTTGTCAATATTAGAAACTCTTGACTCTTTCATGTATGGTCTGAGTGCATTGAGCAGATTTATCCTTTTATCGCCGCCATTGTTGATTCTGGACACTGCGTTTTTTATGGTTTTAGCAAATTCATCTTCTCCCGATGGAATGGCTGAGCTATTGTCACTGTTTGCACTGTTTGTCAGGAGTGAACCAAACATATTCATTGCTTCAGGATCAGACAATAATGATTTTAATTTTTCGCTTAATTCTTCGGCCATACTATTCTCCTCCTATTTCAAAAAGCTATTAATTTTTTTGAGTAGTGCTGGGTTTTTAGCTATCATATTAATTAAATCATCATCGCTCACGCTTTTAAGTTTGTCTGCAATGTTTCCCAGTCCCATCTGCCGCAGCTTTGCCATAGCTGCGTTTCTGTCAATTGAACCAAGACGATTTCTTATATCTTTTTCGCCCAATAGAGGACCATTGGCCGAAATGCTTGTGTTTTCATTTATTATTTTTCTTATAATATCATCACTATTATCATATTTCACGGCTCATCATCCTTTCTAAAATAATATATGCACAAGTTTTTCACTTTGTGTCATTATATATTTATGTTTTGTTGAAAATAACCATTGCGTTTTTGATGTATATGATGTATAATCTTGCAAGGATATTATGTAGAAAAATAAAGGGGACAGAATCGTGAAACATCTAATTAGTCTATATGATTGCACCACAGAAGAAATACATAACATTTTAAAACTTGCAATTAAATTAAAGCAAGAAAATAAAGCAGGAATACCACACCATATTCTAAAAGGAAAATCTCTTGGTATGATATTTACAAAATCGTCAACACGCACCAGAGTGTCTTTTGAGGTTGGTATGTATCAGCTTGGCGGTCAGCCTCTTTTCCTTTCGGGCAATGATATTCAGCTTGGCAGAGGAGAGTCTATCTATGACACAGCCAATGTCCTCTCACGCTATCTTGATGGCATAATGATTCGCACTTTTAATCATCAGGATGTCATAGATTTGGCAAATTATGGGCAGATAAGCATCATCAATGGTCTCACCGACTACCTCCATCCTTGTCAGATTCTGGCCGATTTGCAGACTATATATGAACACAAAGGCAGACTTGAAGGTCTTAAGCTTTGTTATGTGGGAGATGGCAACAACATTTCCAATTCACTTTTGCATGGTTGCACTAAGGTTGGCATGGATATTGCAGTGGCATCACCCAAAGGTTATGAATGTGATGATGAGTGCATCGCTCATGCCAAAGAGACTGCTGCAAAAACCGGATGTTCAGTGCTTATGACCGAAGACCCCATTGAAGCAGCAAAAGGAGCTGACATTGTGGTTACCGACACTTGGGTAAGCATGGGTCAGGAAAGCGAAAAACAAGAAAGAATCAAAATTTTCGGCGATTATACTGTTGATGATAAGCTCTTTGGCTATGCAAATGACGATGCCATCTTTATGCATTGTTTGCCTGCATACAGAGGCTATGAGGTCACTGATTCAGTAATCGATGGTCCTCGAAGTGTGATTTTTGACGAAGCAGAAAACAGACTCCATGCTCAAAAGGCAGTCATGGCAACTCTTATGGCAGATTAAATAGATGAGAAGCATATCATAATGATATGCTTTTTGTTTATTTTCTGACATTTTGTGCACAATAATTAGCGGTGATATTGTGTGCAAAAACAAAAGCTTTCTATAACAAAATATCGGCCTGTTGCTATCTTTTTGTGTTCCTTGCTCATAACATTAGTGCTTGGCATATCGGCTCGCCTTATTGTATCATATAGGGTCTATAAAGCATTTACAGTTAGCACTGCAAAAATATACACTTTGTGGTCAGAGTTTTTTTCGCAGTGTGATTTTCCGAGTGTGAGTTATCCTTCCCAATCGGCAATGCGTGCACAATTGTATTCGAAATCTGATTTTTCTGATATTGTGCTCAATATGTCATACACCCCAAATGATTCAAAAATAGCCGCAAAGTTGTATGCAAATTGCGCTGATGGAGTTTCAAAGGAGCTTTATGCTTTTGTTGACAAATCAAGTGCAGGGTTTTCATTTGGTGAAAATGACAATGATTTTTACACAATTCCTTCCGGCACATTAGCTCAGGGAGTGGGCTTGATTGCCTCTTTGGTAAACCATCAAAGTTATTATGCTGATATAAATAGGTTCAATGCTCTCCATACGATGCTTGCTTCACTTAACAATAACAGCTGCTTTATAAATGATAAAATCATGGGAAAATTATTTTGTGCAGCATGCTTTGCCAATTTGACCACTTCGGAAAATAACGAATATAAATTTCAAATTAAAGCATCAGATTTAAAAGACATCTGCGATGAAATCGTTCCGCATTTATTTCAAAAAATTTTTGGAGATTTCAAATCTAATTCTTTTTTCACCATAATTATTCATATGCGCGAGCAAAATCTGGAATGGGTTGAATGTATAACTCCGTTAATATCCGCAAAAGCTTATGTAGTGCGTATCAAATTTACAAATGGATTTACAGGTATTGATTTTCATGTTTCTGAGCTGACGTCAGCGCGAAGCGTATTAGATTTTAATACACAATTAAATGACAAACAGATTTTCTTAGAGCTCGACTATAATTCTGGTACATTTAACATGCGCGCTCTTTATGATAGTGCACAATCACAAATTTATTCTCGTATTTCGGCAGGGCAATTTCAAAATCTTGTTGCAAGAGGGCATATGAACAAAAACTCATATGTTATTACTGCGGTTTGTGCTGACTCTGCAAAAGATAATGTGCTGAATTTGAGGGTTTTGCAAGATGATGTATCTGATAAAAAAACTTTTACAGACATTGTTATAAAAAAGATGACCTTTAAAGAAATAATGAAACTTCAAAGGGAATTAAGATTTTTTCGAAATTTATATGTGAAATAGATTAGTTTAGTCATTTTCATGTTGACACAAGTTTTGACATGTGATATAATGTAGTTGGTAAAATTTGCAATATTTTTAGAAAAGAGGTTAAAATATGAAACAGTTGGATTTAAGCAAATATGGCATCAACGGCGTAGAAGAAATTATTCATAATCCTTCTTATGAGGAACTTTTTGCTGCTGAAACAGATGCTGCATTAACAGGTTATGAAAAGGGTCAGGAAACTGAACTTGGTGCAGTGAATGTTATGACCGGTATTTATACAGGCCGTTCACCTAAAGATAAATACATCGTTATGGATAGCAATTCCAAAGATACTGTATGGTGGACATCTGATGAATTTAAAAATGATAACCATCCCTGCAGCGAAGAAACTTGGGCTGAGCTCAAAAATATAGCTGTAAATGAACTTTCAGGCAAGAAACTCTATGTTCAGGATGTTTTCTGCGGTACCAATGCAGACGCCCGCATGGCTATCCGGTTTATCATGGAAGTTGCTT
>JAFVSB010000092.1 GCA_017503945.1 Clostridia bacterium | reverse complement strand
GTGAAATCATCACCGAAAAATCGGGCAATCTCAACCTTGGCATCCCGGGCATAATGTATATGGGCGGCAGTGCAGGCATCTTGGGGGCATACCTTTATGAAAATTCCGTGGCTGTGCCCAATCCTGCCCTTTGCATCATCATTCCGCTTCTGGCATCGCTCATTGGCTCCACTCTGTTGGCTCTCATCTATAGCTTCCTCACCATTACTCTGCGTGCCAATCAGAATGTCACAGGTCTTGCCCTCACCACCTTTGGCGTTGGCTTTGGTGATTTCTTCGGCGGCTCGCTCACCAAGATTTTTGGTGACGGCGGCACCCTCTCGGTAAAAGTGAGCTCTGACTATTTCAAGACCTCGCTTCCATTTGCCGATAAGCTCGGAGCAATAGGCGAAATCTTTTTCTCCTATGGATTTTTGGCATATGTTGCCATCATCATTGCGCTGGCTGCGGCATATTTTCTCAATCGCACGCGCACAGGTCTGCACCTGAGAGCAGTGGGCGAAAACCCTGCCACAGCAGATGCAGCAGGCATCAATGTTACCAAATACAAATACCTCGCCACCTGCATAGGCGGTGCCATAGCAGGTCTTGGCGGCTTATATTTCATTATGGACTATATTGGCGGAGCATGGACCAACGGCGGCTTTGGTGACCGCGGCTGGCTCGCCATTGCCCTTGTAATATTTGCCCTGTGGAAACCCAATGTGGGTATTCTCGGCTCGCTTGTGTTCGGCGGTCTCTACATTGCCTATTCCTACATCTCAGGTCTTAGCCGAAGCGCCATTGCCATATTCAACATGCTTCCTTATGTGGTAACAATTTTGGTGCTTGTGCTCACAAGTGTGCGCCGCAAAAAAGAAACTCAGCCACCCCAGCATCTGGGGCTTGCGTATTTCAGAGAAGAACGATAATAACATAAAAACCGCTAAGCTCTTTATAGAGTTTAGCGGTTTTATTATGCCTGTTTTTAGAAAAATGTCACCTGGCTGCTTTCGGGCAGGTCTGCAAGCACGCCTGCATCTTTTAGCACCTGTATGACTGTTTTGGTCACTTTGGAGCGCTGCTGCAGGTCTTCTATTGAGAAGAACGCCTCTTCATTTCGCGCTTCCACGATTGCTCTGGCGGCATTGTCGCCGAGGTTTGGCAGAGCGTTGAGCGGCGGCAGCAGGGCGCCGTCTTTGGGAATGAACTTCACAGCGTCAGATTCTTTGAGGTCAATGGGCAAAAAGTGAATGCCTCTTGCATACATTTCGTTGCAAAGCTCCATGATGGTGATGACTCTCTTTTCCTTGTCGCTTATTTCGTTTTCTTTTGCTTCCAGCATGCGCTTGTTTTCGAGCAGCTTTTCTTTGCCGCCGCCCATGAGCAAATAGTCAAAGTCATCGGCGCGCACTGTGAAATACGCTGCATAAAATTCAAGGGGGTGGTGCACCTTGCAGTATGCAATGCGATATGCCATGGTCACATATGCCACTGCATGCGCTTTGGGAAACATATATTTTATTTTTTTGCACGAGCCTATGTACCACTCGGGCACCTTGTGCTCGCGCATCAGGCTTTCCATCTCTTCGGTAAGACCCTTGCCCTTTCGCACACTTTCCATGATTTTGAAGGCTTTTTCGTTGGGTACGCCGTGGGCGTTGATAAGATAGGTCATGATGTCATCACGCGTGCATATTGCCTGACTAAGTGTGGCAGTGCCTGCTCTGATGAGGTCCTGAGCGTTGTTGAGCCACACATCGGTGCCGTGAGAAAGACCCGATATCTGCACAAGCTCAGAAAAAGTGGTAGGTTTGGTGTCGAGAAGCATCTGGCGCACAAACTTGGTGCCAAATTCAGGAATTGCAAAGGTGCCGACCTCTGATTCTATATCTTCAGGCTTCACGCCGAGGGCGTCGGTCTTGCTAAATAAGCTCATGGTGAGAGGGTCACCCATGGGGATTTTAGTGAGGTCAAGGCCTGTGAGGTCCTCGAGCATTCTGATGACCGTGGGGTCATCATGGCCGAGAATATCGAGCTTTAAGAGGTTCTGGTCGATGGAGTGATAATCAAAATGCAGGGTGATGATGTCACTTTTTACATCATCGGCAGGGTGCTGAATGGGTGAAAATTCGTGCACATCGCGCTCAGTGGGCACAACTATGATGCCGCCGGGGTGCTGACCTGTGGTGCGCTTCACGCCCGTGCATCCGCGCACGAGCCTTTCGGCGTTTGCATTTGAAAGGGGCAGGCCTCTTTCTTCATAATATTTTTTCACATATCCGTAGGCGGTTTTGTCGGCAATGGTGCCCACTGTGCCCGCTTTGAACACATGATCCTCGCCAAAAAGCTCGCCAACATATTTGTGGGCAATGTGCTGATATTCGCCCGAGAAGTTGAGGTCGATATCAGGCTCCTTGTTGCCCGAAAATCCGAGGAAGGTCTGGAACGGAATGTCCTGACCGTCGGCTTTCATGTCGGCTCCGCAATTGGGGCATTTGCGCGGCGGCAGGTCATAGCCTGAGCCTGTGCCCTTGGGGACTTCAAAATCACACAGCTTGCACTTGGGGCACACATAGTGAGGGGCAAGCGAGTTAACTTCGGTGATGCCCGAGAGAAACGCCACAAACGATGAGCCTACCGAGCCTCTGGAACCAACGAGGTAGCCGTCGGAAAGTGACTTTGCCACAAGCTTCTGGGCAATGATATATAGCACGGAATATCCGTTGTTGATAATGGAGTTTAGCTCGACTTCTATGCGCTCACGCACGAGATCGGGCATGTTTTCGCCATAGATGCTTATGGCTTTGTCATAGGTGAGCTTGCGCAGGAGCTCATCGGACCCCTCAATGACGGGGGGAGCTTTGTCGGGCGGAACGGGGTTTATTTTTTCGGTGAGAGAGGCAATGGCGTTGGTGTTGGTCACCACCACTTCATATGCAAGCTCCTCGCCAAGATATTCAAACTCTTTTAGCATTTCGTCGGTTGTTCTGAAATACAGAGGCGGCTGACTGTCGGCATCGTCATAGCCCTGACCTGCCTGCAGTATGCGGCGGAAAACCTCGTCTTCGGGGTTCATAAAGTGCACATCACAGGTTGCCACTGTGAGCTTGCCGTATTTTTTGCCAAGCTCTATGATAAAGCGGTTTATGTATTTTAAATCTTCCTCGCTTGCCAGGGTCTGGTTTCGGAGCAAAAAGCCGTTGTTGCCAAGCGGCTGAATTTCAAGATAGTCATAAAAGCTCACAATCTCTTCAAGCCTTGCATAGTCGGGGTTGTAGGGGTCTTTGAGAATTTCGCGATAAAGCTCGCCCGCCTCGCATGCAGAGCCAAGAATGAGCCCCTCTCTTTTTTCCACCAAAAGGCTTCGGGGCACGATGGGGCGCTTGTAAAAATGCTTGAGGCACGATGCCGACACAAGCTCATAAAGGTTGCGAAGTCCCACAAGGTTTTTGGCTAAAATGATGCAGTGATAATATTTGAGAGTTTTGTCATACACAATCGGCTCTTTGTCATCTACAAGATAGCACTCCATGCCATATATTACCTTGAGGTCGCTTTTTTCGGCGGCGTGCATGGCTTCGGGAAATGACTGCACATTGCCGTGGTCGGTGATGGCAATGGCCTTGTGACCCCACTTTATTGCCTGCTTCACAAGCACCTTGGCATCGGTCATGGCGTCCATCTGGCTCATTTTGGTGTGCAGGTGAAGCTCCACGCGCTTTTCGGGGGCGTTGTCTTTGCGCTCAGGCATTGAATCGGTGCCAATATGGTGCACGCTGATGATGGTTTCGCGGCTGTAGCTGTCATATTCCACCTTGCCCTTGACCTTAACGCACACGCCGTCTTTTACGCTTGCCTTCACCTTGTCATATTGCTTTTGGTTCAGAAAACATTTTGCACTGTATGCCGCTTTGGTGTCGCCAATTGCAAATGTGAATATATATCCGGGCTTACCGGTTTTTTTACTTGTAAATTCTCTCACATCGGTGTTCATGACCACACCCTTGGTGACAATCTCCTCGCGGTCATCGGGAGTGATGTCGCCAAGCGGAATGATGGGGTCAGTTATTTCTTTTCCGAGTATCACGGGGCTTTCGTCATCGTCAGCCTTTGGCTCGCTCTTTGCCTCGGGAGCAATCTCAATTGGAGGCAGAGAGTTCAGTGCGTCTTGCATGAGCTGCTCAATGTGGGCCTCATCGGTATCATCTACAAACGAAAATTCCACATTCACTCCAAGCTGAGCCTTCACGATTTTTTTGAGCATTTCCTCGCAGTTGGATTCAGAAAGCATCTGAGTGCCGTATTTGCAGTGCACGGTAAACACGCCGTTGGCATATTCACACTTTGAGTCCAGAAATAAATGACGAACTCCGCGAATAAGCTCGTTGACATAGAAAATGAGGTTGGAATAATACAGGTCGATGTCTATGCAATCAAGAGAAACATTGTTGTATTTCACCTTTAGCAAAAAGCTTGAGAGGTTATATTTTTCGGCAACACCTTTTTTGAAGTTTTCAATCACTTCATAGGGTATGATGGTCTCGGAGGTCACGGTGACCGTCATGGAGCGCTGGGCAGAGTTTGCATCGGTGGTGTAGATGCACACCTCGCTAAGCTCATTTGGGATATCATAACCCTTGAATATATCAGATAGTTTGATGTTTGTGGGGGACATTTTATTACCTCATATTGCTTCAATTTCTTTTACAAGCTCTTCAAAGAGCTTGTCTTCGCTCACTTTTTTCACAATCTCACCTTTTTTGAAGATGAGACCCTCGCCATTGCCGCCTGCAATGCCGATGTCGGCTTCGCGGGCTTCGCCGGGGCCGTTGACTGCACAGCCCATCACTGCCACGGTGATTGGTTTGTCGATGGTGGCTATGTACTGCTCCACCCTTTGGGCAAGGTCAATGAGTCCGATGCTCGTGCGCGCACAGGTGGGGCACGACACAAGCGTTGCGCCAAGCTGGCGCAGACCAAGGGCTTTGAGGATTTCTTTTGCCACGGTTATTTCCTTTTCGGGTTCGTCGGTAAGTGACACTCTGATGGTGTCGCCAATGCCATCGGCAAGAAGCGCGCCTATGCCAATGGCAGACTTCACAGTGCCGCCAAGGAAGGTGCCTGCCTCTGTCACGCCAAGGTGAAGAGGATAGTCAAACCTTTGGCTCATAAGGCGGTATGCCTCAATGGTCATGGGCACACTGCTTGATTTGAGCGAAATTACTATATCATCAAAATCATATTTTTTGAGCATGTCAATGTGTTTTTTGGCGCTTTCAACCATTGCTTCGGCAGTGGGGTGACCGTATGCGGCAAGGATGTCCTTTTCAATCGAGCCGCTGTTCACGCCAATGCGGATGGGCACTTTTTTTGCCTTTGCCATCTCAGCTACTGCTCTCACGCCTTCCTCCGAGCCAATGTTGCCCGGGTTAATCCTCACCTTGTCTACACCAGCTTGCATTGCCGCAAGAGCAAGGCGGTAGTCAAAATGAATGTCTGCCACCAGAGGAATATGTATTTTTTCTTTGATTGCGCCAATTGCTTCGGCACTCTCAAGGTCGGGCACGGCCACACGCACTATTTCGCAGCCTGCCTTCTCGAGGGCAAGAATCTGCTCTACTGTTGCGCTTATGTCTTTGGTCTTGGTGTTGCACATAGACTGAATCTTTACGCTTTCACCGCCGCCGATAAAGAGGTTGCCGATTTGGATTTTTTTGCTCATAATATCAATCCCATTCCAGAATATCATATATTGATATTATACTAAAACCACAACATTTTTTCAAGAGTAAAATATTTTAAACAATCGATTGAAACTATTATAAATTATTGTTTAGTGATTTGTCAAAGGGGAGAATCTCTCCCCTTTGTAACCCCTCTTTGCCGCTGAGTTTTGAAAGCGATTTTTTGAAAAATGCTATAGCACGCAGCGACGCACAAAAATCATTTGTGCCGCTGCTTTTGCCGTCTGCAATATATGGAACCGTTCATATGCAGCCGGCAAAGCATTATAGATTTTTCAAAAAATTTATTCACTTTCAAAACAATGCGGCGGTTTTAGTAAGTGTTAATAAGTGCGCAAAGTGTACAAAACAGTTGTTATGAATTTCGCTCAAATTAACACCAGGGCAAAATGCCGCATATTTAATAATCGGTAAGAATTTTGAAAAAAGCTATAGCGTGCAAGCGCATACACAAAAACAGTTTCCTATGCTGTATGCGCTTGCAGCAACGGCGCAAATAGCTTTTGCGCGTCGTTGCGTGCGCATGGCTTTTGAAAAATTCCCGAATTATTAAATTTAG
>JAFVSB010000091.1 GCA_017503945.1 Clostridia bacterium | reverse complement strand
CGACGCCGTTTTCGGGGTCACCCTCAGCGGGGTCATAAACATATCCGCAAGGACATACATACTTTTTCATAGTCAATCTTCCTTTCTGCTATTATTCAATTGATATTATATGGTAAATTCACATATAAATTCAGCTTATTTAAAATATCTCTTTAAAAGTCCCTCAAAACCCTTTCCATGTCGAGCTTCGTCGCGCGCCATTTCGTGCACTGTGTCATGAATGGCATCGAGACCATTTTTCTTAGCGCAGCTTGCAAGGTCAAATTTGCCCTGAGTTGCACCATATTCACAATCTACTCTCCATTTGAGATTGTCTTTGGTGGTAGCTTTCATGTTAGGCTCAAGGTCTTCGCCAAGGAGTTCTGCAAATTTGGCAGCGTGCTCTGCTTCTTCATATGCAGCCTTTTCCCAATACAGACCCACTTCGGGATATCCCTCACGGTGAGCAATGCGAGCCATGCAAAGATACATGCCCACTTCTGCACATTCGCCGTTGAAGTTTGCCATGAGCTGCTCAAAGATATATTTTTTATCTTCTTCGGAAATATCGGGGTTGTTTTTTACAGTTTTGCCATATACGCCATATTCATGCTCTGCAGCAAGGGCAGCGCCTTCCTGCATCTCTCTGAATTTTTCTGCCGGAACCTTACATACCGGACATTTTTCGGGAGCAGAGTCGCCCTCGTGAACATAACCGCATACTGAACATACAAATTTTTTCATAACCTTTGTCTCCTTTTAAAATAAAATTATTAGTTTTTACTTTTGCATTCTATGCAGCTTCCGCTGTAGAATATTTCTCTTTTTGTGATGTCGAAGCCGTCGAGTCCCGACTCGGCATCTTCGTGAATTTTGAAGTCGAAAACTCTGTCGCACTCTTCACACCGAAAGTGCCCATGGTGTCCGATGTCGGCATCATAACGAATCTGAATACCGTCTATCGACAATGCCTTAAAAAGTCCGCTTGATGCAAACAGCTTAACCGAGTTGTACACAGTGGTTCGTGAAAGCGTCGGCGCCATCGGCTGAAGGTGAGTGTAGATTTCGTCTACCGTGGGGTGCGACTTGGTGTTTTTAACAAAGTCATATATCATAACCCTTATGATTGACGGCTTGATATTGTGGTCAGAAAGTATCTTTGCACTATCCATTAGAGCACCTTCTTTCTTACAAAACTGTAATTATTACAATTCTGTAATGATTACAAATTTAATATAGCACACAAAATTCCATTTGTCAACACTTTTTTTAAAAAAATTTTCAAAAAAATAGCCGAAGCTTAGCTCGGGCTATTTTTGGATTAGTTGTGTCATGGTTTCTACATATATATCACTGTTTGCCTCTATCACATCGGCAAATTTCAGCTCGGTCTCCTCTCTCACTGCCACCACTCGGTAGTTAGCAGCTTTGGCAGTGACAATGGCATGGTGTGCATCTTCAAACACCACCACATCTCTTTTTTCAAGCCCGAGTCTTTTGGCGCTCTCATCATATATCACGCTCTCTCTTTTTGAAACGCCCACATCACTGCATGTGAGCACAAATTCAAACATATCCTCTGCATTGCACGCCGCTAAAGCCGCCTCTATGTGGTTTTTGTCGGTGGCAGTGGCTATGCACATCTTTATGCCCTTTGATTTGGCATAGCGCAAAAACTCAAGCACCCCCGCCTTAAAAGGGGCATCTTTGGCATAAAGATTGGCTATCATGCGCGAAATCTCGTCATAAATTTCTTCAGTTGTTTTCGATACTGAATAGGTGCTTTTCAAAAGCTCGCAACACTCTCTTATGGTAAAGCTTCGTATTTGTTCTCTGAGGTCAGGGGCAGGTTCAAAGCCAAGCGAACGCACATACTCGCTTGCAAAGGTTTCATAAAAGCCCATTGTGTCAAAAAGTGTGCCGTCGGCATCAAAGACAAAACCCTTTGCCGAGAGAATTCTCTCGGCAAGCGAATATTTGCAGCCGCAAAAATCCTGACGGTACATGCCATATTGTTTTGAAAGCTCACACGAGCGTTTGTAGCCGTTTTGTTTTTTGAAGTCTGATGTCAGATATTTGATTTCATATGTCTTTGCAAGCTTCTCACCTATTGCATTGAGCCTTGCGGCATCTTTAAGAGGACTCACCGACAAAGTAGTGGTGAAATAATCAAATCCGTTTTGCGCTGCATATCGCGCCGCTTCGCCAAGGCGGAGCGCATAGCAAGCAATGCACCTGTCGCCGCCCTCTCTAAGATGCTCTTTGCCTTTGGCAATCTTTTCAAATTCATCGCTCCTGTAATCTGCTGCCACAAAGGCTATGGGATTGTCAGGGCTTGAAAAGCTTTGGCAAAAAAGCCTCTGCTCTTCGCATCGCTTGATATATTCTGATTCGGGGAAAATATTTGGATTATAATAGAGCACAGTGATGCGAAAATGCTCTCGGAGCATCTCAATAACCGAGCTTGAGCACGGAGCGCAGCAGCTGTGCAGAAGCAGAGTTGGCTTTGGATTTGGAGTATAGTGCTCGTCTAAAACAAACGGTAGCTTTTTATTCATTGATATTGCCTCATTTCAAAATTTTGCGCAAAGTAGATATATATTTGCTAAGCACTGCAATTATCACCATTTGAAGTGCCATATTGATTACTGCCGCAGGAGCGCGCATCACAAAAAGAGCAGTGTAGTCCATTTGCATTATGGGCATGAGCAGATAGGTGGTGAGACCCATGTTTAGCACCACAACCTGAAAAATCACACACAGCATAATCTTGAGCATGGTCTTAAAGCCGCCCCATGACGAAAGATTGTAGAAAAACAGACCATACACAAAGCCATAGAAAAACTCGACCATAGTGATCTGAGGGATAAATGCACCGCCCACAGGACTTATGATAAATGCAATGACATCGGCAAGAGCGCCCACAGTGCCGCCCCAAAACGGGCCAAAGAGCGCTGCAGTCACAAACACAGATATAAACTTAAACGGAATTTTGATAGCACTGCCCACCCTTACCGTGGCATAGATGCCCAAGAGCACCGTGATAGCAATGAGAAGTGCAAGCGCGCAAAGATCGCGCACAGAGCTTATGCGCGCCGAGGGCTTCACGCCAAACACCGAGCACAAAAGACCCAGCAGGAGCGTGAGCAAAAAAATGCGCACAAAAAACGACAAATCCAGAGTAAAATTCCAAAAAGAAGAATTGAAAACGATGCGCAGGGAAATATCAGAGCGAAAAAATGCCGAATAAATTTCTGCTCCAAAGAGAAGCAAAAGAGTGGCAAAAACAATCACCGACGCGGCTCTGCCGAGTGAAAAAAGCCCCGTCTTTTTACCTAAAAAAAGCGCAAAGGCGGTGATAAGAACCACCTTCAGAATCAAAATAAGTACATCTGTCATAAATAAAAAACTCCTTTCGCAAAAAGCAGAAAGGCTGTTACCAAAAAACTTTTGTAACAGCGGATGAGAAATCTGCACCGCAAATCCGCGTTGGATTTTTCGTTCAGAGACTCTACTCCCATTCTCTGACACTTGACGCACAAATTTCTGCTCTGCATACATTTTTCTTAATTATACCACAAAATTATATATCAATCAATCCCATACACTTTTTTTGCATTGGCAAAGGTAAGGTCGGCAATGGCCTCAAAGCTCGTGCCTCTGAGCTCGGCCAGCCTTTTTGCCACCTCCTCGACATATATGGGGCAATTTGTCTTGCCGCGATATGGCACCGGCGCAAGATAGGGGCTGTCGGTCTCAATGAGCATGCGGTCATCGGGCACAAACCTTGCCACATCAAGCGTAGTGCTTGCGTTTTTAAAGGTGAGAGGTCCCGCAAATGAAATGTACCACCCCAAGCCAAGCAATATGCGTGCAGACTCCACACTGCCCGAATAGCAGTGGATGATGCCAGTGTTTGCTCTGTGAGCCTTTAAGATGTCGATGGTGTCGGCCATAGCATCACGGGTGTGAATGACAACGGGCATGCCAAGCTCCTGGGCAAGTGAAAGCTGAGCATCAAACCAACGGCGCTGATTTTCTCTTTTGGAATTGTCATAATAATAATCAAGCCCTATTTCGCCCAGCGCCACCACCTTGGATTGGCGGCAAAGCTCTGCCACCGAGTCCATGTCTGATTCGGTGAGAGGGTCGGTGTCGTGCGGATGGACTCCCGCCACGGCATAAACAAAATCATATTTTTCGGCAAGCTCAAGTGCCCTGCGCGAGCTTGGCACATCAAATCCGATTTCGCAATATGCCCCCACGCCGTTTTGGGGGAGTGATGCGATGAGCTCATCGCGCACACCATCAAAGCGCTCATCGTTGAGATGAGCATGTGTATCAAAAAGCATAATCAATCTACCCTGTTCCTTTTTTCTCCGCATGTAAATGCAGTTATATTTTTGATGATTTCATCAAGGCAACGCTGCCTTGCCTCATGAGCACCCCAAGCCATGTGGGGAGTAAGGCACACATTGTCCAGATGCATTATGGAACTAAACGGGTGGTCTTCGCCAAAGGGTTCTGTCGAATACACATCGGCTCCAAATCCGCCTATGTCGCCTGCTGCCACCGCCTTGGCAATTGCAGCTTCATCGGTAACTGCACCTCGGGCAACATTTACTATGATGACATTTTTCTTCATCAGGGCAATGCGCTCTTTGCCAATGAGACCTCTGGTGGCATCGGAAAGTGGCGTGTGTATTGTTATGATATCAGACTCCTTGCACAGGGTGTCAATGTCGACATTTTCAAATTCGCCGCCGGGGGTGCGCTTGTTGGCAAGCACCTTGCAACCAAGCGAGCGTGCCACCCTTCCCACCGAACTGCCAATATTGCCGCAGCCCACTATGCCCCAGGTTTTGCCGCTTAGCTCCTTGTAGGTGGGGACCAGATAGTTTGCCACGCCTGAGCGAGTGTAGTTGCCGCTACTCACATAACGAGTAAAAGCCTTGAGGTTATTGGCAAGGTAGAGCACCATTGCCACGGTGACCTGAGCCACAGAATCGGTAGAATAGCCCACTACATTGCACACTCCTATGCCTTTTTTGCGGCAATAATCAAGGTCTACATTATCATAGCCTGTGGCAAAAAGGCAGATTAATTTTATGTTGCCCGTATCGGGAAGCGTGTTTTCGTTAATCTTTACTTTATTTAATATGAGCACATCACTGCCACTACAATGGCAAGGCGTTTCCTCACTGCTGGTGTGGGTATAGCACTTCACTTCACCAAGCTCACCGAGTGGTGAAAGGTCGAGGTCGGCACCAAGAGTTGCTGAGTCAAGAACAGTTATTTTCATCATGTGGTCTCCTTTCTGAAATCAATTGAATTGCGAATTATAAAGAGATGCATAAAATCCGTTTTGAGCCATAAGTTCATCGTGATTGCCTTTTTCGGTTATTTGGCCGTCGCGCAACACAAGGATAGTGTCGGCATTTTCAATTGTGGAAAGCCTGTGAGCTATCACAAAGCAGGTGCGCCCTTTCATAAGCTCAGCCATAGCCTGCTGAATTTTAATTTCAGTGCGCGAATCCACATTGGAAGTGGCTTCGTCAAGAATAAGCATGGGAGTGTCGGCAATCATTGCACGGGCAATGGTGATGAGCTGGCGCTGACCCTTGGAAATATTTATGCCGTCATCGGCAATAACTGTGTCATATCCGTTTGGCAGACTTTCTATATATGAATCTATGCGTGCTGCAGCGGCGGCAGCTTTGACCTCATCAAGGGTTGCTCCCTCTCTGCCGTAGGCGATGTTTTCATATATTGTGCCGCCAAAGAGCCAAGTGTCTTGCAAAACCATGGTGTAGGCAGCGCGAAGTGAAGCACGCTTTATTTGCCGCACATCTTTTCCGTCTACAAGCACCGAGCCACCTGTCACATCATAAAAGCGCATCAAAAGACTGATGATTGTGGTTTTGCCTGCGCCTGTGGGCCCTACTATGGCTATTGTCTGGCCGGGGGTTGCTTCAAATGAAATTCCGTGAAGAATGGTGTCTTGCGGTGTATATCCAAAAACAACATCTTTAAACTCAACTCTCCCCTGCACATCGCTCAGCGAAACCGCATCTTTGGCATCTTCAGGCTCGGGTTCCTCGTCGAGAATTTTAAACACTCTCTCAGCTGCAGACAGTGCCGATTGAAATTCGCTGAGAATGTTGGCAAATTCATTTATCGGGCCGGCAAATTTGCGCGAATATTGCACAAACTGCGCAACACCGCCCAAAGTTATAAAAAACAATGTACCCTCAGAGGTAACTCCTGTGCGTGAATACATGTACAATATGCCACCCAGCATCATAACCAGCGATATGGAAAGGTTGTTGATAAAGCTCATCGATGGTCCCAAGGCGCCGCCGTAATAGTCGGCTTTGTAGTAGGCATCCATAGAATCGGTGTTGCGTTTGTTAAATCTTGAGCTGATTTCCTCTTCACGCTCATATGCACTGATGGTTCTGCAGCCTGAGAGCATCTCCTCAGCATAGCCGTTGAGCTCACCAAGCTTTTTGGAGCGCTTGCGAAAAAGCGGGCGCACCCGCGCAGAACGATAGCGTGTAAACACAAGGGCAATGGGCACTGTTATCACAAAAACTCCGATTAGCGGTTTTGAAATTTGCCACATAAAAATCAGAGAACCTACAACCGTGTAGATACTTGTCATTATCTGCACAAGGTCATGCGAAAGTGTGCTGTTGATAGTATCAATATCATATGAGATATGGCTTATGATATCTCCCGTGGAATTAAGGTCAAAATATCCCACGCGCAAAGAGGTTAGCTTTTCAAAAACCTGTCGTCGCATAGTGTATACTATTTTCTGCCCTATATATATCATGAGAACTGACAGTGCATAGGAGGTTACTGCCGAAAAAGCATAGCATACAAGCATCCGCTTCACACTGTGCCACACGACATCACGGTCTGCTCCTCCCGGGGCTGCTATAGCATCAATCGCGCTGCCCGAGTACCTGGGCGCAAGGAGAGCAAGCTGGTTTGAAAGCAAAGTGAACGCCACAGCTATTATAAACAAATACCAATATTTAAAAACATAGCCAAGCAGCCTTCTGAACACATTCGCTCTCTTTGGAGATTTTTTCTTTGTTTTACTCAACAAAGGCACCTCCCATCTGTGAGTCACTTATTTCGCGGTATTCATTGCACTTTGCCATAAGCTCGTCGTGAGTGCCCAGAGCAATTATGCGCCCCTTGTCCATCACGATGATACAATCACAGTCTTTCACAGAGCTGACACGCTGGGCAACTGTTATGAGGGTGGTATCTTTGAGATTTTGCTTTAGTGCCATGCGAAGCGACGCATCGGTCTTATAGTCAAGAGCCGACGAGCTGTCATCGAGAATAATAATATCGGGATTTGCAGCAATAGCTCTGGAAATCAGGAGCCTCTGTTTCTGCCCGCCCGAAATATTTGTGCCATGCTGAGACAAAACATGCCTATAGCCTTCGGAAAATGAAGTTATGAAGTCATCTGCCTGTGCAATCCTTGCAGCAGCTGCCACCTGCTCATGTGACAGATTTCTGCCAAAGCAGATGTTTTCCTCTATGGTGTCAGCATACAAAAAATCGTGCTGAAGCGCTGAGCCAAACATGGCATAGAACCGTTTTTTATCAATAGTGCGGATATCCTCACCGCTTATGTAGATATGACCCTTGCACACATCATAAAACCTGAGCAGTAGCTTTATCACAGTGGATTTGCCGGAGCCCGTGGCTCCGATTATTCCAAGCGATGAGCCTTTTGAGAGAGCAAAGCTGATGTTTTCCACATTGTTTTTGTTGCCGTTATACGAAAAATCAACATTATCAAACACAATGTGAAAGTCTGTGGCATAGTCGGGGTAGTCTGCCTTTGATTTAACGGTTACATCGTCGGCTTCGTTCATAACCTCACTGATTCGGTTCGCCGAGGCTGCACATTTGGTATACATGACAAACATTCGGCTCACGGCCATCATCGCCATGGAAATCTGTGTAAAATACTGCATAAAAGCAATAACGGTCTCAGGTCTGGAAAGACCGTCATTTACCCTGCCCACGCTAAGAGCGATAACCGCAACCGTGCACATGTTCATAATCGTTGTCATAGCAGGGTTAACACTGCCCATTATAACTCCCGCACGGGTTTCGTCTCTGACTAAGGAAAGGTTGACCTTGTCATATCGGCGGTGCTCGTAGTCCGTTTTGGAAAGGGCCTTGATAACACGAATCCCCTGAGAATCCTCTCTCACCACTCTTATCATGGAATCTGCAGAGCGTTGGACCTTTGTGTAAAGAGGCACACCTTTTTTGGAAATAAAGTATATTATGGCAAGAGTAAAAGGCAAAACAGCAATCATCACCAATGAAAGATATGCATCCATAAAAAGTGTGATGGCTATGCCGCCCAAAAGCATAATGGGAGCACGCACGCCCAAGCGCTGAGCCATGTTTACAAAGCTGTGAACATGGTATGTGTCGGTGGTGATTCGCGATTCGAGAGATGGCACAGTGAATTTGTCGGTCTGGGCAGCGCTGAGGCGCAAGGTCTTTATGAACAAATCACGCCGCAGAGTCTCGGCAAAATTGCGTGAAACACGCGCCGCCATTCTATTGGCAACAATGTTGAACACACACGCAATAGCTGAACAGGCAATCATCAGCAATCCCCAGTAAACAATATCACTGATTTTCATTCTGATTGCTTCAGCCAACACATGACTCAGTATATAAGGTATCATAAGTTCAATAACAGTGCCTGTAAGCTTTATCAAAAAGCCTGCAAGCATCCTGGCATAATATGGTTTCAAATATTTCAATATTGTCTTCATTCAAAACATCTCCAATGTACTAATTATAAACCAAACCGCCTGCAAAATCAAGTAATTTCAAAATTGCCGTTGACAATATCCGCGCCAACTGCTAAAATAACAATTAGCATCACACAAAGGAGGGCAGAACAATGAACAAAGCATATCGCATTGCAGCAATAAACGATTTGTCGGGCGCAAGCCGCTGCTCGCTCACCACTGCCCTGCCCATCATCTCAGCCCTTGGTATCAACTGCTGTGTAATGCCCACGGCTCTGCTTTCAAATCACACCGGCTACAGTGAATATTTCTTTGAAGATTGCACTGAGCAGATGGAGCAGTTTGCCATCAACTGGAAAAAGATGAAGCTTAGCTTTGACTGCATATATTCGGGCTTTCTCGGCTCCGAAAAGCAGATTGACACAGTGGAGAATTTCATAAATGATTTTAAAGGCGGCACCACCAAGGTGGTGATAGACCCCGTGATGGGTGATAATGGCGAAATCTACACCACCTACACAGACGCAATGTGTGCCAAGATGAAGCGCCTTGCAGCCATGGCCGATATCATCACCCCCAACCTCACCGAAGCGTGCACCCTTTGCGACATGGACTATGTGGGCGAACACCCCGATGACAGCACCCTTGAGCTTATCTGCCGCACACTCACAGCCCTTGGAGCCAAAAGCATTGTGCTCACAGGCTGTAAAGACCAAAATCACATAAGCAACATTGTGTATCAAAACGGCAAAATGCAAAAATATTCATCAGAGCTGATTCCCAAATATTTCACAGGCACGGGTGACACCTTTGCATCGCTCATATGCGGTCTGGTGACCATTGGCAAGACGGTGTTTGAAGCGGTGGAATTTGCCACTGATTTTATCCACAAATGCGCTACATATTCCTATGCAATAGGCCAAAGCATAAACGAGGGCATTGCCTGCGAAAGATTTTTGCCGCTTCTGACCGATTTGCAAAGAACAAGCATATAGCTAAAAGGCTACAGAGAAAACTCTCTGTAGCCTTTGTGATTTAATTCTGTTTTCTTACCATTTTGTACTCATCATAGAATTTGAAATACGGACAGCTCGTGCGGCTTTCATAAAAGCGCACCATCTCGTCTTCGTCCATATCCATCGAGCACACATACTCCTCCCACTCTTCGTCATAGTCATAATATGCACACATCTCGCACTGAGTGGGCACGGGGGTTTGTTTTTTTGCTTTTTTATCTCCCATGGTCTTATTTCGCCTCGGGCATCTTAAACGAATCCTTTAATGTGGCTGTGAGGTTAAATATGAGATTACCCTCGGTGGAGTGTTTGTCTACCGCAAAGTAGCCGTTTCTCATAAACTGGAAGCACTCACCCACTTTTGCGCCAGCAAGGTCGGCATCGATTTTGCAATCTTTGAGCACCACGAGTGACTCGGGGTTGAGATTGTCAAGATATTCATCGAGGTCGCCGGGGTTTGAAGTGAGGAACAGCTTGTCATACATGTTGACCGTGGCAGTGGCGCAACTATTCGCATCAACCCACTGAATAGTGCCCTTGACCTTGCGGCCGTCGGGTGAATTGCCGCCCTTTGAGGCAGGGTCATAGGTGCAGATGAGCTCGGTCACTTCGCCGTTTTCGTCTTTCACAATTTCTGACACCTTGATGAAATATGCGCCCTTGAGACGAACCTCGTTGTCGGGTGTGAGGCGCTTGTAGCCCTTAACGGGCACTTCCATAAAGTCATCGCGCTCAATGTAGATATTTTTGGAAAAGCTGATGTTTTTGGTGCCGGCGCTTTCGTCGTTGGGGTTAATCTCCACGCTCAAAAGCTCGCTTTCGCCCTCGGGATAGTTGGCAATTGTCACCTTGAGGGGATGAAGCACAGCCATAGCACGGGGAGCGTTCTGATTGAGGTTTTCTCTCACGCAGTGCTCAAGCATCTGAAAATCTACCACGCTGAACGATTTGGCAACTCCGATTCTCTCTGCAAAATCAAGCAGAGCTGCCGCGGGGTAGCCTCTTCTTCTCATGCCGCTTATGGTGGACATACGCGGATCGTCCCAACCGTCTACAATGCCATCGCGCACAAGCTTTAAGCATTTGCGCTTGCTTGTGAGAGTGTTGGTAAGGTTAAGGCGGGCAAACTCTATCTGACGCGAGGGAGTGTCAAAATCACAAGCCTTGAGCACCCAGTCATACAGTGGACGGTGGTCTTCAAACTCAAGAGAGCAAAGGCTGTGGGTTACACCCTCGGCAGTGTCGGAAATGGGGTGTGCAAAATCATACATGGGATATACACACCACTTGTCACCTGTGCGGTGATGGTGAGCATGGAGCACACGATATATAACAGGGTCGCGCATGTTCATATTGCCCGATGCCATGTCTATCTTGGCTCTGAGCACTCTCTCGCCGTCGGCAAATTCGCCGTCGGTCATGCGGCGGAAAAGGTCAAGGTTTTCTTCCACACTGCGGTTGCGATAGGGGCTTTCTTTGCCCGGAGAGCTGAGTGTGCCGCGATACTCGCGGATTTCATCGGCGCTAAGGTCATCAACATAGGCAAGACCTTTGTTGATAAGCTTGATGGCACAATCGTATATGATGGGAAAATAATCCGATGCATAATACACATTGTCCCACTCAAAGCCGAGCCACTTGATGTCTTCCATGATGGAGTCCACATATTCCACATCTTCCTTGGTGGGGTTGGTATCATCAAAACGCAGATTGCATGTGCCGCCGTGTTTTTTTGCCATAGAAAAGTCAATGTTGATTGCCTTTACATGACCAATGTGCAAATAGCCGTTCGGCTCAGGTGGGAATCGGGTCTGCACCTTGTCATACACACCGTCGGCAAGGTCTTTGATGATAGCATCGTTTATAAAATTAGAAACAACATGTTCTTCCATTGTGTATTCTCCTTTCGCTCTGTTATATTGCAAGAGCGTCAATTGCTTTGTCAATTCTTTCAAGCACCTTTTCTTTGCCGAGTGTTTTCATTATGGAGCAAAGGTCAGGCGATTTGGTTCTGCCAGTTACTGCAACTCTGAGCACATTGCTCACATCACCCACATGACCGGGGAATGAATCGGGGCTTTTTTTGTATTCTTTTACCTCTCTTGCAAAGCCTACCGACTCTGCAAGGTCTTTGAGAGTGTCAAACCATGCGCTGTTATCGGCGCTTTCGTCATACATGCCCTTGTAGAGTTCAAGAATCTTCTTTGCATCTTCTTTGGACACATTGGGCACATTTTCATATTTGCCGTCAAAGAGCTCGTCAAACATAAATGCAAATGCATCTCTCACCTCCGACCACTTGCCGATGTCCTTTCGGGGCTTGTCGGGGTTGCGGTCAAATCCAAACATCGCCACAGAAAAATCTTTGTCACGAGCAAGAAGTGCATAAAGCTCGGTGTCATATTTTTGCGCCCACTCGGTTGCAAGCTCATACACCCTTTCGGCAGTGTATGACGCCACTTTGTTTTTGCACACATCATTGAGTTTCACGAGGTCAAAAAGGCCGCCTGAGTTGCTCATTTTGCTCATCTCAAGCTTAAACTGCGACCAATGGGCGGTTTTGTTTGCCTTGCGGAAATCTTCAAAGGTGTAGTTGGCAAGATTGAGCAGATATTCTATTACACCGTCGGCAGGGTAGCCCTCTTCGTCATAGTAGGTAACCGCCGCTTCGGGGTCTTTTCGTTTGGATATTTTGCGCTTGCCGCCCTCGTCTTCTTTCATGATGGGGGCAATGTGAGCATATTTGGGAGGTTTGATGCCAAGCATATAGAACATTTGCAAATGAATGGGAATAGACGAAATCCATTCATCGCCTCTGATGACATTGGTGGTGCCCATGAGATAATCGTCAACCACATGAGCAAAATGATAGGTGGGGATACCGTCGGATTTTAAGATGACCACATCCACAATGTTTTCGGGCATTTCGATTTTACCTCTTATGCCGTCTTTAAACGAAACCTTGCGTTCTTCGCTTCCGCATGAGCGAAGACGGAGCACATATGGCTTGCCTGCTTCAATACCGGCCTTTATTTCTTCATATGAAAGGTCACGGCACTTGGCAAAGCTGCCCCAATAACCCGGCAAAAGCTTTTCGGCTTCTTGTTTTTCTCTTATTGCCGAAAGCTCGCTCTCTGTGCAAAAGCAAGGATATGCCATGCCTTTTTTTACAAGCTCTTTTGCAAAACACTGATATATAGCAGCACGCTCGCTCTGCTTGTAGGGTCCATAATCGCCCACTTGAGTGTCATAGTCCACAAAGCCTTCGTCAATGCTGATGCCAAATCCGAGCAAGCCTTCGAGGATGCGCTCTACACCATTTTCAACCTCGCGTTTTTTGTCGGTATCTTCAATGCGAAGAATAAACCTACCGCCCGACTGATGGGCAATGCGCTCGGAAATGAGTGCAGCAAAAAGACCGCCTATATGAAGAAACCCTGTGGGGCTTGGAGCAAAACGGGTGACCTTGGCATCTTCGCCAAGCTCTCTTTGGGGATATATTTTTTCATAATCTGCCGGTGTTTTGTCAATATGAGCAAAAAGGAGCTCGGCAAGTGCATTATAGTCCATAAT